>CAYTPY010000069.1:0-10741 GCA_964439725.1 uncultured Erythrobacter sp.
TCGACAAGACGGGTACGCTCACGCTTGGCCGTCCGACGCCCGACCGCTCAGCTGTGCAGGCGCTCGGGCGCGATGAAGCGGCGATCGCCCTGGCTCTCGCCTCGCACAGCCGCCATCCTCTGTCGCGTGCTCTAGCTCGGGCGCTCACCGCCGCAGGCCACAAGGCGGCCGAGTTGACGGACGTGCAAGAAGTGGCCGGGACGGGCGTTCTCGCGCGTTGGAACGGTCAGACTGTGGCTCTGAGCCGCCCCGGCTCTGCGGCTGGCATGGGCACCGCGCTCACGATCGGACAGCGGCCGCCGCGGCTGATCGCTTTCGCCGATCGCCTGCGTCCCGATGCTGACGAAGCTCTCGCGCGCCTCCGCCGGCTCGGTCTCGAATCCTCGATCATTTCGGGCGACAGCGCGGAAGCCGTAGCGCAAGTGGCGGGGGAGACCGGGCTGGAATCTGAATCCCGAACCACTCCCGCAGAAAAGCAGCAGGCGATCGCCCGGCTGCAGAGCTCCGGCCACTCGGTGTTGATGGTTGGTGACGGACTCAATGACGGCCCAGCCTTGGCCGCGGCCGATGCTTCGATCGCGCCCGGATCGGCGAGCGACGTCGGATTGCAGGCTGCTGACTTCGTGTTCGTCTCGGACTCGCTGCTGGCCGTTCCCCGCGCCATTTCGGCCGCCCGTGCCAGCATGCGCGTTGTGCGCCAAAACTTCACGCTAGCCATCATCTACAATGTTCTCGCCGTCCCTCTCGCTCTGGCGGGCTTGCTTACGCCGCTGATCGCCGCCGCTGCTATGTCGGGCAGCTCGCTCGTGGTCATTGCCAATTCGCTGCGTCTGGCGCGGGCCGTCAAATGAACGGACTGCTGTTCCTGATCCCGGTTGCCGTGGGACTGGGCCTGGCAGGTCTCGCGGCCTTTTTCTGGGCGCTGCGCCACGGCCAGTTCGAGGATCCGGAAGGGGCGGCGAACCGCATCCTGATCGACGACGAGGACGACTGAGTCACCTCGCGCTTTGCCGCGGCGGCGCCGTAAGCGTCCTATCGAGAGCCCGCCCGTCGTCATCCAAAAATGAAATGCTGCGCAAAAGGCTGTCATCCGGGGACGTTCGCCCAAGAGTCTTGACCTGGCGCAATGATCCGGCGGCTGCGAGGGCGCATCAAGCCGTCATGTGGACCTATCATCCCGAACTGCTTGCGACTCCCGTCCCGCGCTACACCAGCTTTCCCACCGCTGCCGAGTTCGGCACGAAGGTGGGCGCGTCCGACTGCAGGGACGCCATTGCAGCGGCTTCCGGCGACGTTTCGCTCTATCTGCACATCCCGTTCTGCGAGAAGATCTGCTGGTATTGCGGATGCAACACCGGCGCCGCCAATCGCCCGCATCGGCTGACCAGCTACCTTGACGCGCTCCGCCGGGAGATTGCGCTTGTCGCCGATCTGCTGCCGGCAGAAGCGCGGGTCACCCGCGTTGCCTTCGGCGGCGGAAGCCCGAATGCGGTGCCGCCCGGCGATTTCGTCCGGCTGATGGACAGCCTGACCTCCAGCTTCGCTCTCGCCGCCCCCGTCATTTCGGTCGAACTCGATCCCCGCTCGCTGACGGACGAATGGGGCCAGGTCATCGCCGCTATCGGCGCCACCCACGCCAGCATGGGGGTGCAGACTTTCGCCCCCCACTTGCAGCAAGCCATTGGGCGAATTCAGCCGCTGAGTCTGATCGAGCGCGGAGTGGAGCTTCTACGCAGCGCGGGCATCCGATCGCTCAATTTCGACCTGATGTACGGATTGCCGGGACAGACCCGCGCGGACCTCACCGACGCGCTGCACCGGGCCCGGAGCTTCGGCGCCGATCGCATCGCGCTGTTCGGCTATGCTCACGTGCCTCACCTCATCCCGCGGCAGCGCCGTATCGACGGCACTGCCCTGCCGTCGCAGCAAGAGCGCTTCGCGATGGCAGAGCTTGGCTACCGGCAGCTCGCTAGCGCCGGATATGTTCCGATCGGCTTCGACCATTTTGCGCTGCCCGGCGATCCACTGGCGCACGCGGCGCGTTCCGGTACCTTGCGGCGTAACTTCCAGGGCTTCACCGATGACCAGGCCTCGGTGCTGATCGGCCTTGGCGCCTCGGCGATCAGCTCCTTTCCGGGCCTGCTGGTGCAGAACGAGAAGAACTCAGGTCGCTACCGAATGCTGTTGTCGCAGGACATCCCGCCGGCGGCGCTGGGCATTCGACGTTCCGCCGATGACCGATACCGCGGGAGCGTCATCGAAGGCCTGCTGTGCAGGGGCGAGGCTCGCATCGGCCACGATCTGGCCCGAGAGACCGCGCCCCGCCTGCGGCCGTTTCTGGAAGCCGGCTTATGCCGCTTTGACGATGCGGTTCTGGTGATCGATCCGGCCGGTCTTCCTTATGCGCGCTCCATCGCGGCGGCGTTCGATCCGTACCGGCAACATTCGCCGGCACGGTTCAGCTCGGCAGTCTAAGAAGAGCAACGAGGCTCGAGCGCTGCGACCGCCTTCGGACTGGCTGGCCCTCTCGGTTCCCAAAGCCGACTAGCGCTCAGGCTGCTCCGGGGCATTCAGCAAGGTGCGCAGAGTCCGGGTAAGTTCATCGCTCAGCAGCGGCTTTTCGACCACCACGGCCCCGGATTCGATCGCCTGCTGATGTTGACGTTTCGTTGGATAGGTAATCAGCAAGGTGGCGGGCGCAGTCACGCCAAAGCCGCGTAGCTTATCGAGAAATGCCAGCCCGTCTCCGCGATAGCGCTGGTCGATCACCAGGCAGCGGGCGGGCAGGGCGCATGCGCCTTGGGCACTGCCGTCAGCCAGGGTGAACCCCTCCAGGACCAGTGAGAACTGCAGCGAAGACAAGACCGCCCGATCGCTGACGAACAGCATGATCGGGCGGTCGTCGATCAAGTCCGGTACTCCCAGCCGGGCTCCGTCAGGCTGCCTTCTTCCAGTTCGGCTCCAGCGCCGCGTGGGGCGGGCACTCGGCTACTCGCCCGACCGGCAGGCCCGCCAGTTCGTTGGCGAAGCCGTGATTGACGTCCCGGTGGTGCGCCTCGTCAGCGCGAACCACCAGCACCACGTCGCGAAGCGTCGCGTCGTCGGGCAGACCCCAGTACCGCTTCGCGATGTCTGGCGCCGGCACGTTCTTGCTGCGGCCTTCGTCGATTTCCGCGAGGTAGTGCGTGTAGCTGATCACCGCCTCTTCCTCGAAATATCCGACGACCCGGTGCGCGGTCTTGGAGCTGACCAGGTACAGGCCGAAGAAGAAGACGTAGAAAACCCATTGGACGCTGATGATGACAGCGCGCTCGAACCATGTCGGTTGAGCAACCTCGATGAAGGTCATCAGGTGCATGCGCTCGTTTTCGGCTTCGTCCATGAGCGTCTTGATCCAGCCCTTGTCGTCGCACATGCGGCGCAGACAGGCGAGGTGATTGATCGTGGCGCCGACCATGCCGGGCACCGCGGCGACGGTTTCGAGCACGACCGCCCGATGGCCGTATCGTTCGGCAAAGAACGTGTCGGCGCACCAGCGCAGCATCTTGGTAAAGCCGAACGCAACGCGGTCCGAGAGGTTGCGAGGCTTGTGGTGGACGCCCAGATCGATGAACGGTGCACGCATATCGGCTTCTCCAATTCGCCGCGGGATTCATGTGCGCGGCGGCGGGCAGTTAAGAAGCCGGAAGGAGCGGGGAAACTTGGATCATCTCCCTACAGGCGCGCCCCTAAGGGCTCTACCGGAGACGCGGCGGGAAAGCTTCGCCAGTCGCTTCCTGCCGCGGCTCTCGGTGCCAATAGCCTTGGCCGTTGCGGCCGTGGCCATTGCCGCTGGCGCCAGCATTCGCTTGGCATTCGCCGAAGAGCTGGGCCAGCGCGCCACCTTCATTTTCTTCATTCCAGGCGTAGTCGTCGCCAGCGCGCTTTCGGGCGTTCGGGCCGGGGCGCTTGCAGCCGTCGCGGGAGCGGCTGTGGGCTTATGGTGCGACCGGCTCCTCGGGCCGATCGAGAACGGCAGCCTGATAGCTGCCGCGGCTTTCGTCGCGATCGGCCTCGCGGTTGCGTTTGGCGGTGAGTGGTTCCAGCGCGCACGGGTTCAGACCGAGGAAGCCGCGGCCGAGCTGGCCAGCCGCGAGGCGCACTTGCGCTCGATCCTCGATACCGTGCCCGATGCCATGGTGGTTATCGACGAACGCGGTCTGATACGCGACTTCAGCTCCGCTGCGGAGCGCTTGTTCGGCTGGTCGGCTGCGGAGATTGCCGGTCGCAACGTCAGCCTGCTGATGCCGGAACCCTATCGCTCCGCCCACGACGGGTACCTCGAACGCTACTACGAAACCGGGGAGAAGCGGATCATCGGCCGTGGCCGGCTCGTCGTAGGCCAGCGCGAGGACGGCTCGACCTTCCCGCTCGATCTGGCGGTGGGCGAGATGCAGGCCGGTGGGCAGCGCTACTTCACCGGCTTCATTCGCGACCTCACTGAACGCCAACAAGCCGAGGCGCGGTTGCAGGAGCTTCAGAACGAGCTCGTCCACGTTTCGCGCCTGACCGCTTTGGGCGAGATGGCCTCGGCCCTGGCGCACGAGATCAACCAGCCGCTCTCAGCCATCGCCAACTACCTCAAGGGGAGCCGAGTCCTGCTGTCGCGCTCCGAGGTGCCCCACGAAAAAGTCGCCGACGCGGTTGAACGGGCCGCCGCCGAAGCGCTCAGGGCTGGAGACATCATCCGCCGCTTGCGCGAGTTCGTCGCGCGCGGGGAGACCGACCGATCGCTCGAAAGCCTTCCTAAACTGGTCGAGGAGGCGAGTGAGCTGGCTCTGATTGGGGCGAAAGAACGCGGCATCCGGGTGCAGTACGATTTCAGCCCAGCGGTCGATCGGGTGCTGGTCGATAAAGTCCAGGTCCAGCAGGTGGTGCTGAACCTCGTGCGCAACGCGGTCGATGCGATGTCTGATAGCGCCTCGCCGGTCCGCGATCTTACCGTAGCGATCCAGTTTGCCGACGGGATGGCCCGGATCACGGTGTCGGATACCGGACCCGGCATCGATGCCGATGTGGCCGGACAGCTGTTCCAGCCTTTCATCACCACGAAGCCTACGGGTATGGGGGTCGGGCTATCCATCTCGCGCACCATCATCGAAGCGCACGGCGGCCGCATCTGGGCCGAGTCTGCGAAGGAAGGGGGAGCCGTGTTCGGATTCACGCTGCCGGCGACCGGCAAGGAGGTAATTCACGATGGCGAGTGAGCCGATCGTTTACGTAATCGATGACGACGACAGCGCGCGCCACTCGCTCGAGTTTCTCCTCGACGTCGCGGAGATCCGGGTCCGCTCATTCCCGTCCGCGGATGCCTTCCTCAAAGCCTCGCCGCCGCTTGCCGGTGCCTGCATCGTTACCGACGTACGCATGCCCGGAACCAGCGGCGTCGAGCTGGTCGAAGAGCTGAAGAAGCGCGAGGTGACGGCACCCGTCATTGTCATCACCGGGCATGCCGACGTGCCATTGGCGATCCAGGCTATGAAGGCTGGTGTCGCCGATTTCATCGAGAAGCCTTTTGACGACACGGTCATCCTGACGGCCATCCGCAATGCTCTCACGCGCTGCGCGGGGGAGGAGGAAGCACAGGCCGAGCGGCAATCGATCCGCGAACGCATCGCCACACTCAGCCCTCGCGAACTCGAAGTCATGGAAGGCCTCGTGTTAGGCAAGGCGAACAAGGTCATCGCTCATGATCTCGACATCAGCGCCCGTACGGTGGAAGTCTACCGCGCCAACGTGATGATGAAGATGCGGACGAAAACACTCTCGGAGCTGGTTCGAATGGTGACCATCGCTCGGCTATGACGATGACCCGCGGCAGCGGTGCCGAGCGCCGAGCCCTGATTGAAAGGAAAACGGCGTGAAGCTCCCCATCGCAATGTTCGCCCTGGTTGTACTTTCGAGCTCGGTCGGCGCGTGCGCTGCGGTGCGTCCCTCAGCGGACGCGAGCCTCGGGCGCCAAGTGGCGGAGCTTCGCTGCGCGCAATGCCACGCCATTGGCCTCGAGGATGCGAGCGCCACCGAAGGCGCGCCGCCGCTACGCGATTTGTACCGGCGCTACGCCATTGACGATCTGCGCGACGCGTTTCTGCATGGCCTCGAAGTGGCCCACCCGCGAATGCCGGTGTTCCGGCTTTCCGAGCGCGAAGTCGATCATCTGGTCGCGTACTTGCGCAGCATCGATCCTTGCGCGCAGCCTTCTACCGACAGCGCCGCCATGGCGAGGTGCTTCGACCCGCTCTGAGCCTCAATGCGCCAGCAGCAACGGTAGCGGCAGGTCCAGGATCATGCTGCGGGTCACACCGCCCAGCAGCCACTCGCGCGCCCGGCTGCGGCCATAGGCGCCCATCACCAGGTAAGCGGGCTTCCGCTCCGCCACCGCCGCTACCAGCGACGAGGGGACGTCGTTTGAGAGTTCGAGCGTTTCCACCTGCACGTTGATGCCATGACGGGCCAGGTAAGCCGCAAGTTTAGCGGCTGGCATGTCCCACTTCCCGCCGGTCTCCCGCGCTTCCAGCACAGTCACCGTGGAAGCCCTCGCCAACAGGGGAAGCGCGGATCGGACCGCGTTTGCCGCCTCCGGGCTGCCGTTCCAGGCGATGATGGCAGTGCCCGCCGCGTCGATGGACTGGGTTCCAGGGGGGACGGCCAGCACGGGCGCGGAACTCGCAAGCACGACGTTACCGACGTGGGAGAGGCGGGCGGGCCCGTCATCTTCTTCGCCTGGCTTGGCGACGATCACCAGGTCGGCGACTTTCGATTGCTCGGCGATGAGCTCTGCCGGCGGGCCGTCGCTCTGGCGGTATTCCGCGCTCACTCCTTTGTCCGCCATCGCGGTCTCGAAGATCTCCCGGATCTCCTGCTCGCGTTCAGCCAGGGCGGCGAGCACCGAGGGTATGGCATGGATGCCGCCGAACGGATCGAAGCTCACGAACGCGCCAGCCGGCGTCACTTGCATGCCGATGACATGGCCTTCGAAGGTCCGCGCCAGCTCGGTAGCGCAAGTGAGCCGTCCGGCCACATTCGTGTCGAGTTCCACCAGGATGGTCTTCATTGCATCTCTCCTTTGGCAGCCAGGCTGCCTGTTCGCATCAGCCTACCGGCTCGCACCCTCGCCCTCAACCGGCGCTCGCTCTTAAAAAACGGCCACTTCTGCCGTAGAGATTCCATGTCTCAGGCCGGTCCAACTTCGCGGGCGTTCACGCCACTTCGCTGGTTCCGGTTTGGTGCGCGGGACGAGGAGCTGGAAGCCCCGGCCCGCGAACGTGATCCGACCGTCGCGGAAGTGGCGCGGGAAGGGCGGCGAGAACTGCTCGAGGAAATCAGCGCTTTCCTGCTCGACAACGACTTGGCGATCAATCCCACCAATCTGACCACCGCGTGGAAGGCTTTCTCTGGCGCGGCTCCCAGCCTGCGCCGCCGGATCGAAACCCGGGTCCATGCGGGAGAGAAAGTCTCGCAGCGCTGGCTCGAGGAACTGGCCGTCTCGACCGACGAGCGGCGCCAGAAGGAAGATCTGGAGCGGACGATGGAGGCGCTGGACGCCAGCGTCACCCGCTTTGCGCGCACCACGACCGAAGCCCGCTCCGCAACCACGGCCTACAGCTCGGCGCTCGGCGAGCACGTGCAGCAGCTTGGCGAGCTCGGCGACGAGGCCGCCATGGTGCGGCGCCTCGCCTCGATGGCCGAGGAAATGGCGGAACGTACCCGCGTCGCCGAAGCCGAACTCAAGTCGAGCGAACGCGAAGCCAAAGCGCTTCGGCGTCGGCTCGACAAGGCGCGGCGGGAGGCCGAACGTGACCATCTCACCGGCCTTCCCAATCGCCGGGCTTTCGAAGCCGAGCTCGAACGGCAGTGCGCCGAAGCGAACGCCAACCACGAGCCGCTCTGCGTCGCGTTCTGCGACATCGACCACTTCAAGTTGATCAATGACGAGCACGGTCACGATGCCGGCGACCGCGTGCTCAAAGTCATCGCCCACGCTCTGTCGCAAAGCTCCGACGACAACTGTCACGTCTCGCGGCATGGCGGCGAAGAGTTCGTCCTCCTGTTCCGCGGGCTCAGCCCGGCAGAAGCCAAGGCCAAGCTCGACGAGACGCGCGAGGACTTGGCGGCGCGGCGCCTGCTCAATCGCGAGACCGATCGCCCCTTTGGCCAGATCACCTTCTCGGGAGGCGTGGCCAGCATCTTTGCCTATGATGACCCGCGTGAGGCTCTCAAGGCGGCCGACAAGGCGCTGTACCGCGCGAAGGAAAGCGGGCGCAATCGGATCGAAATCGCCTGATCCAAGTGGCGTCGGGCTGCGTTGGCGTCAGTTCGAGCAAATACCGAACAGCAATGAAACACCCGCCGAACAGCTACCGAACGCGGGTGCCGACTGTTCAGGCGTTCTGAACCGCCCGGGCAATGTCGATCAGATCCTGCCGAACCTGCTCGAGCATCTTGGCGTCGAACGACACGACGCTGTCGAGGATCGCCTTGCGGGCTGCGCCGTAGAGCTGGAGCAGAGCCGCGGCGAGCGGGGCCGAGCGATCGACGCCCATGTCCAGCGCGGTGAGCGCGGACAGAGCGCGGGTCAGCGCTTTGCTCCGCGCTGCCGGGTCCTTGCGCTCGTGGGCGATGATCGCGAGGCCCAGGCCGCTGATGGCCTGCTCGTAGCAGAGGCGGACCAGGTCCGCGGGATCGGCGCCGCCTTCGACGCGGGCGTCGATCTCGCTGCGGCGATAGGCTTCGCGCGGGTCGGTGAAAGCGAGCATGGCTTAGTTCTTCGACGCGTTCCACGCCTCGATCTGCGATTGCAGAAACGAGAGCGTGGACTGTGACGCGCTGATCCGCGTGTCGGCCTTGGCGAAGCGCGAGACCATGTTGGCGCGCAGGGTTTCCTGCTGCTCCGCCAACTTGGACATCGCCTTGCCGAGGTCCGAAGACTTCTTCTGGTAGCGGGCGATCGATCCGCCGAGCGAGCCGGGATCGCCGGTGCTCGAGGCGGAGCGAGCCAGCTTGTCGAACGTCGCATAGACGCCGAACAGGCCTGGCGTGAACATCGCGGCCACCCCTGCGGGATCGCGCTCCATGGTTTTCTGCAGGCGCTCGGTGTCGAGCCGGAAGGTGCCGTCCCGCTGGATGGCGAGGCCAAGGTCAGACAAAGTGCGTGGTGCGCCGTCGGGCGCGTTGGGCATGACGACCTGGCTGCCGAGTTCGGAGAGCGCGCGCTGCAAGGCGCGGGCGCCGGAATCGCGGGCCAGCTCGCCGGTCATCGGATCGGTTGCGACGCGAAGCTCGCCGGCGACTTCGTTGAGCGCGGCGACGAAATCGTTCATCGCGCCCGAAATGGCGGCTGTCGGGCTGGCAAAGCCGATCTGCGTCGGCGTGCCCTCGTTGGTCCCGGTCAGTTTGAGCGAGAGCCCCGGCGCTACGGTGCCGACGTCGTTGCTGGCGCTGGTCATCAGCAAGCCGTCGAGCTTGAACGAAGCGTCTCCGGCAGCCGAGGTCAGCCGCGCCGCGTCGCCGCCTTGCGCGGGATTCCAGGCCAGTGCCGCAAGCCCCTCTTCCCCGGGCGTCTCCGCCGCTTCGACGATGAAGCCGTTCTGCGCGCCGTCCGGGCCTTTCAGGACGAGCTGTGCGCCATCGGCCGTCTGAGCGACGTAGGCGCGGATCTCTCCGCCCTTGCCGTTGATCGCGGAAGCCACTTGCGCCAGCGTCGCGCCGCTCGGGACATCCACCGTCAGCGGCTCTTTGCCTTCCGCTTCAGTGAAGCCGCTGGCGCTGGTGGCGCCGAAGCGGAACGTCAGCGTGCCGGCTCCCACCACCGTGCTGCTGGAAGCGAAGGGGCTGCTCGCCAGCGTCTGGCTCTTGGCCAGCGACAGGACTTCCAGCGAATAGGTGCCTTTGCCGATCGTGCCGATCGGGCTGGTGGCGGTGGCGACGGACGCGTTGGCAACCGAGGGCCGCGACGAGAGGTCGCCGGTCCGCACCCGGTCGCCGAGCGCCGAGGCGAGCATGGACAGCGAGTTCTTGATCGAGGAGGCCAGCGAAATCTGCCGGTCGAGCTGCTCGGTCTGCGCCGTCATCCGGTCGGTGCGCAGCGCGAACTGCGCGGCCGCCAGGTCGTTGGCGAGCTGGACCATGTCGACGCCGCTTCCGCCGCCGAGGGCCGAGACAATGGATCCGATCTGACTCATAGCCAGGAGAACGGCGGTGAAGGGCGGGTCTTAAGAGGCAAGACGGCCCTCCGCGTCGAAGCGCAGCTCCACCGGTACTTCGACTTGCGGTATGACCGGCTGTTCGCCGCGCTTCAGCGAATAGACGAACGCCAGGACCGAGGCGATGGCGCCGTAAAGCTCCTCGCGGATCGTCTGGTTCTCGCGCGTGGTGAAGTAGACCGAGCGGGCGAGCTGGGGCAGCTCGATCATCGGAACGTCGAGCTCGCGGGCCAGATCGCGCATGGCCAGGGCCTTCTCCCCGCGTCCCTTGGCAAGCACGATCGGCGCGTTGGCCCGTGCGGGGTCGTAAGCCATCGCAATGCTGAAGTGCGTCGGGTTGGTGAGCACGAACTGTGCTTCGCGCATCGCGCCGCTGACCCCGCCCATCGCGATCTCGCGCTGGCGCTGGCGGCGGTGGGCCTTGGCCTCGGGCGAGCCTTCGGCTTCCTTGTTCTCGTCGCGCATTTCCTGGTGGCTCATCTTCAGGCGCTTCATGCGCC
>CAYTPY010000070.1:0-10718 GCA_964439725.1 uncultured Erythrobacter sp.
CAGCCTCGCCGATGCGCCGCTCGCCGCGGCCGTAGACGTAGATCGTCGGCTCTTCCGGAGCCCCCTCGACGGTCTCGGCGGATGTGTCGCCAACCGCCGCCGGTGCGTCCTGTGCCGCAGCGGCGGCGGAAACGAGGGCGAGCGCAGAGATGCCGGCGGCAAGCGTGCGGCGAAGGTTCGGATCGGTTGTCGTCATTCGCTGCCTAAAGCCAGCGCGCTCACCGTCAGCCAAGTAATTTACGGTAATGGCCGCGTTACAGCGCGTTACAGGCTATTGCGCCGGAACGTGGTACTCGGACACGATCCGCCACGGCTCACCGTTCGACCGGCGCCAGACCGTCTTGCTGGTGACGGGCACGGTGACTGCTTCGCCCGCGTTGGAGGTACGGGTGAAGTTGCCGGTGGCCGTGGTGACGGCCAGGTCGTCGCTCCCGGCGGCCCAGCCGGTGCCCGGGTTCAGATCCAGCTTGAAAGCCGGATCGGCAAGCAGCGTATCGTACTGGGCGGCAATCGCCTCGCCCCCGGTGGCGGCAGGGCTGCCGGGCACGAAGAACACCGCGTCATCGGCGTAGTTGCGCACCGCGCCGCGCAAATCATTGGCGGCGATCGCCTGGAACTGCGCCTCTTCGGTGGCGCGCACGGTTTCGAGCACCGCCTCGGGATCGGCAGAGCCGCAGCCGGCCAGCAACGCGAGCGGGGCCAGGGCCAGCAAGGGGATACGGGTCATCGCTTTTCTCTCCATTCGCCTGTTCGAGGAGACCTTGGCCGAGAGAGGCGGCAGGCGCTTTGACGCTGCGCAAAGGGAGCGGCTTGCGACGGACGGCTCAGACAGGCACATCTCGGGAAAGAACAGAATCAACCGGAGAGTACCGATGGCTAGCGCCGCAGAAAGCCGCCCTTATGACATCGAGGACGGAGCCCGCCAGGTCGAAGCGATGATCCGCTTCGTCGATCCCGGCGACTTCGTTACCCGGCGCTACGTGCGCGCGGGGGCGGAGATCAACACCGGAACGTACTCCGACCACAAGGTCATCGTGCGGGACGCGATGCCGATCCGCGACCATTTTGAGTTCGATGTGCACGGGTTTCGGATTGCCCGTCAGCCCACCGCGGTGAAGGACTTCCACGACAAGGGCGAGGTCGAGCGCATCTACGAACGCGAGGTCGAGGAGCATATCCGTGAACTGATTGGCGCGGACAAGGTCGTGGCACGGGGATGGATGCTGCGGACCAGTGCCGACCTCACCGACCGCGCACAGGAGAAGACCGAGGGCTACCAGCACGTCGGCGGTATCCAGCCTCCCGCCGGGGAAGCGCACATCGATCTCGACACGCCGACCGCGCAGCGGATGGCCGAGTTCACGTACAAGAAGCACTTTCCCGACGGCCCGGGCTACAGGCGTTTCCTGATCACCAGCTACTGGCGTACGTTCTCAGCCCCGCCGCAGGACGTCCCGCTGGCGCTATGCGACGGGCGCACCAGCTTTGCCGGCGAGGAGAAGAGCAACAAGCTGTTCGTCGTGGACGAGTTTCCCGAAGGCGATGCGCTGACCGCGCCTGCCGAGGGTGAGGACCAGCTGATGGCGGCGACGATCCCGTCGTACCACCCTAGCATGCGCTGGTGGTATTTCTCGAACATGGACCGCGACGATGCGCTGCTGTTCAAGTTTCACGACAGCGACCATTCGATAACGTGGCGCTGCCCGCACACTGCGTTCCACGATCCGAGCTTCACGGATGCCAAGACCCGCGAGAGCATCGAAGTGCGTTCGGTTGCATTCTGGGAGTAGGCGCGGCTTAGCCGCCGTTGCCCCCTTCCGGCTTGGGAGCGGGCGCCGCGGCTGGCTCAACAGCCGTCTGGCGGTGCGCAGCGAGCGTCGCAGGGGGCGGCGTGCGCTCCTCTTCGCCGAGGCCCTTGCGGAAGCTGCGGATGCCCTTGCCAAAGTCACCCATCGTTTCCGAGATCTTGCCACGGCCGAAGAGGATCAGGACGACGAGCGCCACTACGATCCAGTGCCACATGCTGCCTATGCCCATTGTCATCTCCTAACAGCCAGAGGGCCGAACGGCTCGCTTATACAGCACCGCGGACAAGCCGAAAACGCCGAATTCTTGGACGAGGCGCGCGAGAGGTGCGGAACAAAGCGGTACCAAGCCGTGTTGGGGCCCTTGAGGTATATTGCAGTGGCTGATGACCCTTTTGTTGCGGTTGGTCTGTTGACCGAAACCAATATCCGGATGCTGGGCTCCAGCTTGCGGCAAGTGTTTCCGATTCCGGAGGACAACCAGTTCGACGAACTGCTTCAAGCTTTGGATGAGGCTGTCGAGGGTACGCGCGAGCCGCGTTAGGCGGTCAGCGGAAAGTATTCCTTGAGCGCGGAAATCGATTCCCGCGCCGTCCGGTGTTGGATGAAGATACCGCCGATTTCTTCCCATAAGCGCCGGTGCCTGTCCTGATCGTCGACGAGCACGTCTCCTTCCTTGGCATGATCGCGCTTGTCGCGGGCCATGGTGGTGATGATCCGTGTGCCGGGGAAATGCTGGGCCGCCCAGCGGACTTTCTGGTCCGCGGCCCAGTTGCCGCGCGGCAGGCCGGTGAGGATGATCGGATCGAGGTGGCGAACCGCCTCGAATAGCTCCATCGCATCGTCCATCAGCGGTAGCGAAAAGTAGAAATCAGGCGCTTGCGCAAGCCTCTGCCAGAATCTGCGCAGACCGTGGCGTTTTTCGAACGCGCGCGGCGGCAAACCAAGGACGGCGGTAGCGCCCTTGTCGAAATCTGCAAGGACGCCATCACAGTCGAGATAGAGTTGCCTCATGGCCAGTTCGCCGGGGCCAGTGAGAGCGGAATTGGCTTCGGCAGCGGCTGCCAAGGACCCTTGGCTAGCACGTCATTGCTCTCCTTCGCCTTCCGGCCGGGTCCGAGCGACCAGGTGATGTGATAGATGCTGCCATCGGGTCGACCGATCGAGCCGTCAATCGCGACGACCAGAGCCTCGACACCGCGGCCGTCGTCGATGCGCCCGATGACCTCTGCATCGACTTCGTCCGGCAGCGGAGTGTCGGCGGCTACCCTGGCAGCCAGCGTGACATGGTCCGCGATCACTTTACCATATTGCGGTTCGAACCGTTGGAGCATTGTCTCCCGCTCCGTGGGGTCCAGGCTCCATCCAACGACTGAGCGGCCTGGGCGGGCATTGCGGACGAGTTCGGACGGTGAGGGCACGCCGCATCAACCCCGTTCGCGAGTGAGATGTTCCGACGGAACCGCAAGCGGTCGTCGCCGGTTCCTCAGCAAGTCCAGGTTCCCGAGGGAGAGATCATGCCAGTATCTGAAACCAGCATCGTCGAGCGGATTGCGCGAGTGCTCGCCGGACAGCGCGCGAGCGCTAACGCCGACGGCTACCTCGCGTCGGCAGGAGACGTGGTCGACGACTCTTGGCGCGAACACCTGGACGATGCCCGCGCGGTGCTGCGTACGTTGCGAGAGCCTGATCCTGTGATGGCGGCCGCAGGCAACGTGGACACGTGGCGCGCGATGGTGGAAGCGGCTGTCGAAGCGGAGGGTTGAGGCGATGTTGGAGGAGCTAGACAGCGTTGACGACGTGCTGGCCATCCGTGTTTCGCACAAGATCACGGGAGCGGATCTCGACAAAATCATGGACCGGCTCGACGCGCTGATGACGCGGCACGAAAAAGTAAACGTGTTCGTCGAGACGCACTCGATCGATGGCCTCGAACTGACCAGCTTACCTGGTTACATGGCACGGGCGATGCCGCTGCTGGGCAAGCTCAGTAAGTTCGGCCGTGTCGCGGTAGTGGCCGACCAGGCCTGGATCCGGGCGGGTACGCGGCTGGAAAGCGCGTTGCTGCCGAACATCAAGTACCGTGTCTACGAACCCGATGAACGCGCGGAGGCTTTAGCCTGGGTCAGCGGGGTTGGGGGCGTGGCCACACCCGGACTGTAGTACGCCGCAGGCTCAGTCGAGGCTGGCCACAAGACGCAGGTCGCCTTTCGTCCGGGCCGAAGCCGGCGTGGAGCGTACCGGCCACCGTTCCACTAACGTGGGTACCCGATTTGCCGGTACGGCGCGCGAGAACAGGTAACCCTGCCCAAAGTCGCATTCGAGGTCGAGGAGGCGGCGTGCCTGATCCTCGGTCTCGATACCTTCGGCCACGACCCGGATGCCGAGGCTTCGTCCGAGATTGATCACCGCCCGAACGATCGCCTCATCGTCGGGGTCTACTGCCATGCCTTTGACGAAGCTCTGGTCGACCTTGATGAGATCGACCGGGAACTGCTTCAGGTGCCGGAGCGAGGCATAGCCGGTGCCGAAATCATCGAGCGCAATTCGTATGCCGCGCATGTTCATCAGCGCCAGCGCGCGGTGCACGTATTCCGCGCCGCGGCCGAGGAACACCGTTTCCGTCACCTCCAGCTGGAAGTAGCGCGTCGGGATGTCGGCGCGTCGGAGTTGCTCGAGGACGCGCTCGGCGAAGTTGTCGCGCCGGAACTCTGCTGCCGATGCGTTCACCGCCACGCTGCCGAACTCGATCCCACGGTCGAGCCACTGGCGCATGTTTCCGATCACCCGCTCGATCATCCGGTCGCTGATCTGAGCGGCGACGTCGGAATCCTCGAAAGCCGCTTCGATCGCCGCCGGTGTGCTGATCCGGCTATTGGAACTGCGCCAACGCAGCAGTGCTTCGAAACCTGTGAGCGAGCGCGTCGCGAGATCGAGCTTCGGCTGATAGTAAGGGATGATGCGATCATCTTCGATGGCGTGCCGAGCCTGCTGGACCATCGAAAGGCGGCGCTGGACGTTGTCGCGCATGTGCGGCTCGAACACCGTGACGAGGCCGCGCCCGGCGCCTTTCGCGGCATAAAGCGCGATGTCCGCGTTCTTGAGCAGTTCTTCGGGTGTGCGGCCATGACGCGGATAGAGGCTGGCGCCGATGCTGACGCGGCAGTCGAGGATGCGCCCGGCGTGGACGAACGGCTCTCGCAGCCGCTGCTGGATTGCCCGCGATACGCGCAGCAAGGCGTGCTCACCGTCGAGCTCGGGCATGACAACGGCGAACTCGTCCCCACCAAACCGGGCTACGGTGTCGCAGTGGCGCACGACGCCGCGCAAGCGCTTGGCGAACATCTTGAGCAGCATGTCGCCCGCGTCATGACCGAGCGAGTCGTTGATCTGCTTAAAATGGTCCATGTCGAGCAGCAGCAGACCCACAGCGCGGCCGCTCTCCGCTGCCGTCTCGAACGCTGCATCCAAACGTTCGTGAAACAGCGATCGGTTGGCGAGGCGAGTGAGTGGATCGTGACTGGCGCTCCAACGCACCCGAGCTTCCGCGGTCTTTTCAGCCGTCACGTCGCGAACGGTAACGATGATGCGGCGCAGCCGGTTGCCCGCGCCGTATATCCGCCAGCCGTTCATGGTGACCCAGCGTTCGGTGCGATCATCGGCGCGGCGAATCCGGCAAGTGGCTTCGAAACGGGGAATCCCATTGGCACGAGCCTGCTGAAGCACTTCTTGGAATTGCGCTCGGTCGGCTGGGTGGATGCAGGCCTCGGCAACGGCAAGGCTGGCTTCGGCCTCGGGCCCGATGCCCATGATCTGACGCAGCCGATCCGACCATTCGCGGCGCTCGGTCTCCATGTCGAAATCCCAGACACCAAGCCCGGCCGCTTCTGCAGCGAGGCGGAACCGCTCTTCGCTCTCCCGGAGCGCTTCTTCGGCCTGCTTGCTCTTGGTTACATCCAGATGCGCGCCAATCGTCCGGATCGGCCTGCCATTGCTGTCCTGCTCGGCCCGGGTGCGGCTTGATATCCAGCGGACCTCCCCATTATCGGGTCGAATGATGCGGAATTCACACTGAAAAGCCTCTCGTCGTTCCAGGCTCTCCATGATGTCCCGCTCTAGCCGTTCACGGTCGTCAGGATGAACGATTTGCAGCCAAGCTTCGTGAGAGATCGTCCGAGTGCCTGCTGGCAGACCTGTCTGCTGCACAAAGAGCTCTGAAATCTCTGAATTGCCATCCGGTCCCGAGACGAAATCGGCCAGGCCGGTGGCTTCCTGCACGAGGCGGAGCCGCTCTTCGCTGCGGCGAAGGGCGATTTCTGCTTCTTTGCGCTCCGTTATGTCCAGATGGCCGCCGATCGTGCGGATCAGGTTCCCCTGCTCGTCGCGCTCCATCTTGGTATTGCAGGCGAGCCAGCGGGTTTCACCATTGTCGGCACGGATGATGCGGAATTCGGAGCGGAACCACTCTTCCTTGCGGACGAGAGCTTGCTCAATTTGTTGGATTACGCGTTCCTTGTCCTCGGGGTGGACGCGCTCCACCCAACCTTGCACTCCTACGGTGCTGTCGCCGACGGGAAGGCCAAGCTGTTCGAAGAAGCGGTCCGAGCAAATCGACAGGCCGCTGTTGTCGGATTCGAAA
This sequence comes from uncultured Erythrobacter sp., assembly GCA_964439725.1. Classification (GTDB taxonomy): domain Bacteria; phylum Pseudomonadota; class Alphaproteobacteria; order Sphingomonadales; family Sphingomonadaceae; genus Croceibacterium_A. Next base: position 6,445 of record CAYTPY010000070.1, read on the forward strand.
TCGGCGAGACCGGTCGCCTCCTGGACGAGGCGGAGGCGTCGCTCACTGGCGCGCAGCTCATCTTCCGCCATCTTGCGCTCGGTGATGTCCAGATGGGAACCTATGCTGCGAACGATCTTGCCGGTCGAATCGCGCTCGATCTTCAGATTGCTGGCGAGCCAGCGGATTTGACCATTATCGGCGCGGCGGATGCGAAATTCGCACTGAGCCGTCTCTGCGTCCTGAAGGCTCCGCTCGACCTGTTGCAGCCGTTCCCGATCGTCAGGGTGCACCAAGTGGAGCCAGTCCGCGAAAGACAGGACCGTAGTGCTGTCCTCCGGTAGCCCCATCTGCTTCAGAAGGTTTGGGGAGAAATAAGCTTTTCCGCTCGCATCGGCTTCAAAATCCGCCAGGCCGGTTGCTTCCTGAACTAGCCGCAAGCGCTCTTCGCTGCGACGAAGCGCCTCGTGGGCCTCTTGCCGTTCGTTGACGTCGCGCGAGATGCACATGTGGACCTTGGTGCCATCTGGCATGCGGAATGGCACCGCGTGGGCCTCGACATGGCAGCGGCGGCCTTCCAGGCCGACCACCTCATAAGTCCAGACGATCGACTCTCCAGCAATGACCCGTCGATGAACATCGATGCAACTATCGAGGTATTCGTGCGGGACAGCGATATACCCCTCGCGAGAGAGGCTTTCGAGATTGGGGGCCTGCAGGAGTTCGAGGCCCTTGGGGTTGATGTAGATGAGGCGCCCGGGCTCGTCGAAAATCTTCACGCAGTCCGGCATCGCGTCGAGAATGGCCTGGAGTCGAGCCTCGCTTTCACGCAGCGCTTCCTGGGCCTGGACCTGATCCGTGATGTCGTCGCAGGAACTGACGATGTAGCCGGTGGGCGTTGTTCGGCGATCCACCGAATAGGTTCGCCCGTCCCGAACCATCCGGCCATTTTCCCTGCTAACAGGACCGAAGTTGGCCTTTATGTCCCGCTCGATCTCTTCGACCGACTTCTCTAGCGGATAGTGCCCGGCCTCCATTCCGAGGCGGATGATGTCGCGGCCGGCCATTCCCGCCTGCAGGGAATTTCGCGGCAAGCGGAGAATCTCGGTGTACCGCTCGTTGCACAGGGCGATACGGCCGTCCTCGTCGAACATGCACACGCCTTGTTGCATATGTTCGATCGCGTCGCGGTAGAGCCCGAGCTGGGCCTCCAGCCAGGCGTTCCGTGCCTCCAGTTCTTCCAGGCGGTTCGCCCTCTCTGCCATGTCCCTCGTTCCGATGGCCGTGAGAGGAGAGTGGCAGACTGGCGTTAGGCTAATCACAACCCGTCCTACGGGTATCACCTTAATAACAGGCGGGCCGTCGGGCGTGTGACTTCACTTGGCGTTCACGCCGCCGCTGGTTATAGGCGGCCCATGCAAGCTCGCTCTCCTGCCAGGATCGCCCTTATCGCTGCCGTCATGGCGGTGCTGCCGCTGACCGCGGGTTGCAGCATGTTCGGCGGGGGCGGCGGTGGACCCAGCGATACCGGCTATGTCGCCCGCGATGCCGAGTCGCTTTATACCGCGGCGAAGCAGCGGCTCGACAGTGGCGACGCCCGGGTCGCGGCGGCGTTGTTCGATGAGGTCGAGCGGCAGCACCCTTATTCAGCGTGGGCGCGCCGAGCGCAGTTGATGAGCTCCTTCGCGTATTACGTGCAGAAGGACTACACGAAGTCAATCGAGACGGCGCAGCGCTTCCTGTCCATCCATCCCGGCAACCGAGACGCCCCCTACGCTTATTATTTGATCGCCATGAGCTATTACGAGCAGATCAGCGATGTAGACCGCGATCAGAAAGTGACCGAGCAGGCGCTTGCCGCGTTGAACGAAGTGCAGCGCCGCTATCCACAGAGCGAATATGCAGCCGATGCGCGGCTTAAGATCGACCTGGTGAACGACCATTTGGCCGGCAAGGACATGGAAATCGGGCGCTTTTACGAGCGCACCGGGCAGTGGCTGGCGGCGCAGATCCGGTTCCGCAACGTAGTCGAGAATTATCAGACCACGAGCCACACGCCCGAGGCGCTTTATCGGCTGACGGAGACCAACCTCGCGCTCGGCATTCCCGAGGAGGCCCGCAAGTATGCGGCCGTGCTCGGCGCGAACTATCCCGGAAATCAGTGGTACCAGCGCGCCTTCCGGCTGATGCGTGATAAGGCGCCGGAACTCGCCGGCGGCTAAGTCGCTCGGCGCTGTCAGGTGCCGTAGCGGCGCACTTCCATTGGCGCTTCGCCGCGCCCGCGCGCAAGCAGGTCGCTGAGCTGGTTAGCGAACAGCGCCCGGTCGAGCCGGACACCGGCAATGCCATCGTGTGACCAGCGAATCTTGCCGTGGAAGACGAGATCGTGGAGTTCGACGATCACCGGCTCACCCACCGCCAGCCCTTGACGGCCAAGGTTGCTGATCCGGAACCCTTCCGAGGAAAGTTCGATCAACAAGCCGGTGCACGCCGCGCCTCCCTCAGGGCGGCGCAACGTCACCGGTTGCCGCGCCGCGTAGCGCTTGTGCGCGCGGATTGTGAGAACTGTCATCGACCGTAAACCCTCCGTCCCTTCCGCACAGTAACGCACAGCTTTGTTAACAAATCACTCAACAGGCTTGTAGCCGGGGCTTCAAAGTCGCCGGCCGTTGCGCGGCGACGGGCGCTCTCGTATGCCGGCTGCGCGCCATGCTGATCTCGCTTGCGATCCGAAACGTCGTCCTGATCGAGGCGCTCGACCTTGCGTTCGCGCCGGGGCTGGGCGTGCTGACCGGTGAGACCGGGGCAGGCAAGTCGATCCTGCTCGACGCGCTCGGGCTGGTGCTCGGCAACCGCGCCGAGACCGCGCTGGTCCGCACCGGGGAGGAGCAGGCGAATGTCACCGCGACGTTCGAATTCGTCGAGCTGCCGCAGCCGATCCGCACCGCGCTCGCGGAAGCCGAAGTCGAGCTCGAGCCGGGCGAGCCGCTGATCCTGCGGCGGCGGGTGCGGGCCGACGGCGGGTCGAAGGCCTGGGTCAACGACCAGCCAGTCGGCGCTGCGCTGCTGCGCGAGATGGCGCCCGCGCTGGTCGAGCTGCACGGGCAGCATGACGAACGCGGGCTTGTGAACCCGCGCGGCCATCGCCTCCTGCTGGATCGCTATGTCGGAGCGGACGTGGCGGGGATCGAGGATGCCTGGGCCAAGTGGCGCGCGGCCGAAGCCCGGCTCGCGGCGGCGCGTGCGGAGATTGAGCAGGCGAAGGCCGATCAGGACCTGCTGCTCGCGCACCTCGCCGAGCTCACCGCGATCGAGCCCGAGGAAGGCGAGGAGGAGCGGCTCGCGCTCGCCCGCGCTGACATGCAGAAGGGCGAGAAGCTCTCCGGCGACCTCGAGGCGCTGCGGCTGGTGTGGGACGGGTCGGATTCGGCGCTGGCGCAACTCCGCGGGGCAGCGCGGCGGCTCGACCGGATTGCCGAGGAGCATCCGCTGCTGGCTGAGGCGCTCGCCGCGCTCGACCGCGCGGTGATCGAGGCGGGGGAAGCCGAGGAGAAGCTGGCGAAGGCGGCCGAGGCGCTGAGCTTCGACCCGGCCGAGCTGGACCGCATCGAGACCCGGCTGTTCGAGCTGCGCGCGCTGGCGAGGAAGCACGGCTGCCAGCCCGACGACCTGCCGGCGACGATGCGCGACTTGCGCGCCAGGATCGACGCGATCGAAGCAGGCGACGCGGAGATCAGCGCGCTGGAGGCCGCGGCAGGGGAAACGGGAGAGGCCTATCGCGCGCGGGCCGAGGCGCTGCACGGCGAGCGTGCGGCGGCGGCGCTGCGGCTGGACGAGGCGGTCGCGGGCGAGCTAGCGCCGCTCAAGCTCGATGCGGCGAAGTTCCGCACCGCCGTGACGGCTCTGCCCGAGGAGCGCTGGGGGCCGCACGGGATGGATGCGGTCGAGTTCCTGATCTCCACCAACCCCGGCGCCGATTTCGCCCCGCTCGCCAAGATCGCCAGCGGCGGCGAGCTGTCGCGCTTCATCCTCGCGCTGAAGGTCGCGCTGGCGGAGCAGGGCGGTGCGGCGACGGTCATCTTCGACGAGATCGACCGCGGCGTGGGCGGCGCAGTGGCCAGCGCCATCGGCGAACGGCTGGCGCGGCTGGCGCAGGGCGGGCAGTTGCTCGCCGTGACGCACAGCCCGCAAGTCGCGGCGCGCGGCGGCACACATTACCTGATCGCTAAGTCGAGCGAAGGAACGGTGACGCGCACCTCGGTCGATCTGCTTGACGCGGCAGGGCGGCAGGAGGA
>CAYTPY010000071.1:0-10313 GCA_964439725.1 uncultured Erythrobacter sp.
CTCCCATGGCGCGGTTCATTTTTATCACCGGCGGCGTGGTCTCATCGCTTGGCAAGGGTTTGATGGCGGCAAGTCTCGCCGGGCTCTTGCAGGCGCGCGGCCACAAGGTCCGCATTCGTAAGTTCGATCCCTACCTGAACGTCGATCCCGGGACGATGAGTCCCTATCAGCACGGCGAAGTCTACGTGACCGACGACGGCGCGGAGACCGATCTCGACCTTGGTCATTACGAGCGCTTCACCGGCGTCTCCGCCCGGCAGAGCGACAACATCACCTCGGGACGCATCTACCAGCAGATCATCGCCCGCGAACGCCGCGGCGATTACCTCGGCGCTACGGTGCAGGTGATCCCGCACGTCACCGACGCGATCAAGGAATTCGCTCTCGCCGAGACGGACGATCTCGACTTCGTTCTCTGCGAGATCGGCGGGACGGTGGGCGACATCGAGAGCCTGCCATTCATCGAGGCCATCCGCCAGCTGCGGAACGAGCTTGGACGCGAGAACACTTGCGTCATTCACGTCACGCTGGTCCCTTACGTCGCGGCCGCCGGCGAGCTGAAGACCAAGCCGACCCAGCACTCAGTCCGCGAGCTTACCAGCCTCGGCGTACAACCGGATGTCCTGCTGTGCCGGACCGAGCATCCGCTGCCGGAGAGCGAGCGCGCCAAGATCGCGCTGTTCTGTAACGTGCGCCAGGAAGCGGTCATTCAAGCGCTCGATGCTTCGAGCATCTATTCCGTGCCGCTGCAGTATCATGCCGAAGGACTGGATGCGGAGGTGCTTCGTCACTTCGGCGTCGAAGGCCCGGCGCCGGACCTGACCCGCTGGATCGACATCGTCGATCGCTACGAGAATCCGGAAGGCGAAGTCACGATCGGTGTGGTCGGCAAGTATGTCGGCCTGCCTGACGCCTACAAGTCGCTCAACGAAGCGCTCGTACATGGCGGCATGGCCAACCGCGTGCGGGTCAATATCCGCTGGATCGACGCCGAAGTCTTCGAACAGGACGATTCGGAAATCGCGGCCCACCTCGAGCCCATGCATGCGATCCTGGTGCCGGGAGGGTTCGGCGAGCGTGGATCCGAGGGCAAGATTGCCAGCGTGCGCTTTGCCCGGGAACGCAAGGTTCCGTTCTTCGGCATTTGCCTGGGCATGCAGATGGCCTGCATCGAGGGAGCTCGGAATACGGCCGGGATTGCCGCCGCATCTTCGACCGAATTCGGCGAAACCCCTGAGCCGGTGGTGGGCATCATCACCGAGTGGATGAGCGCGGAAGGCTTGCAGCAGCGTTCCGCCGAAGGAGACCTGGGCGGGACAATGCGGCTCGGTGCTTACGATGCCGTCCTCGCAGGAAATAGCCACGTCTCAACGATATACGGCGGCGCGACCCATATCTCGGAGCGCCATCGGCACCGCTACGAGGTCAACGCCGCCTACCGCGAACCCCTGGAAAACGGCGGCTTGGTGTTCTCCGGAATGTCGCCCGATGGTTTGTTGCCGGAGATCGTCGAGCGGCCCGATCACCCATGGTTTATCGGCGTGCAATTCCACCCCGAACTCAAGAGCAAACCGTTCGATCCGCACCCGCTCTTTGCAGAGTTCATTGCCGCTGCCGTGCGTCAGTCCCGCCTGGTCTGACCGGGCGGAACCCTAAAACGTCACGTTCTGGGAAGGTCCCGTAAAATCAGCTTGCGTTACGGGGCAGGCGAGTCGTAGCTTTCAGCCGTTGGTCGCACAGCAATATCGGCGCCGCGGGGGAGGCGGCGCAGAAGGGGCGCTCGCGGCTGTTGCATACAACCGAGCGATTTGGCGGCCCGCGCGAACCGCGCGGTGCCGGCGCTCGTGTTTGCGCTTGCCTCGCGCCTCTATTTAGCTTGCTCCCCGATTTGGCCGTCTTTTGCGACCCGGACGGTCACTTCGGAAGCGGGTCGGCGCTTCGGCGTCGAGGGGGCGGAACCCGCAAGGACTCCGCCCCCGAATGCCCTCGGCCCAGATGGCCGGGTCAGGCGGCGTTGGACTGCTTTTCGTCGTCGTCCGACACCACCTCGAGTGCGGGCTGCGCGCCGATCCTGATCTTCTTCGGCTTCATTGCCTCCGGCACTTCGCGGACCAGGTCGATCGTCAACAAACCGTCCGAGAGATCGGCATGCGCGACCCGGACAAAGTCGGCCAGTTCGAAACGGCGTTCGAACCCGCGATTGGCGATGCCGAGATGAAGCATCTCGCCTTCATCGCTTTCCTCGCGTTTGCGGCCCTGGATCACGAGCAGGTTCTGGTGAGCGGTGATGTCGAGATCATCGGGCCGAAAGCCCGCTACGGCCAGAGTGATGCGATAGGCATCCTCGCCCCGCCGCACGATGTTGAAGGGCGGGTAGTTGTCGGTAGTGTTGTTGCGGACCTGGCTTTCCAGCAGGTCGAACAGCCGATCGAAGCCCACGGTCGAGCGACGATAGGGGGTAAAGTCAAAGCGATTCATCGAAACAAATCCTCCAATGAGCAATTTGAACCTAGTGGGATCCGCGCTAGCGGCATCCCCGCCGCACCGCCCTCACGGCGCGATGCGACAGATGCTAGATATGGTTGCGCATACAGCTTTCAAGCCGCATTAAGTCATTGGAAATAAAGGAACACTTGTGGCAACGCCGAAAGTCGAAATCTATACGAAGCTCTATTGCGGCTACTGCCACCGGGCGAAGCGGCTGCTTGAGTCCAAGGGGGTCGAATTCGACGAGTACGACATCACCTTGGGCGGGCCCAAGAAAGCCGAGATGCTGGAGCGCAAGCCCGACGCTTTCACAGTCCCGCAGATCTTCATCGGCGGAAAAGCAGTAGGCGGATCCGACGACCTCGCCCAGCTTGACCGTGAGGGCAAGCTCGACAGCCTGCTTGGGCTCTGACACCGCCTCATGAGCCGCATCGCCCTGCTGCAGATGACTTCGGGCATCGACCCGATCGCCAATACGGCTGTCTTGGCACGCGCGATCCGCAGCGCTGCGGAGGGCGGCGCGGCGATGCTCTTCACGCCCGAGATGTCAGGGCTGGTGGACAGCGACCGCCAGCGCGCCGCCAGGCACGTCGTGTTCGAAGATCAAAGCGCGGTGCTCTCGGCCGTCCGGGATGCCGCCGCTGACGCCGGTATCTGGGTGGCACTGGGCTCGCTCGCCGTGGCGCGCGAAGACGGGCGCTGGGCCAACCGCTCGTTCGTGATTGACGCCAGCGGCGCCGTTGCCGCGCGCTACGACAAGATCCACATGTTCGATGTCGATCTCGCCACTGGCGAAGCCTGGCGCGAGTCCGCAGCCTATGCGCCGGGGGAAGAGGTTGTCACCATGGACACTCCGATTGGCCGCTTGGGCCTTGCCGTGTGTTACGACATCCGCTTCCCGGCCCTGTTCGACGCGCTCGGTCAACGGCGCTGCGATGTCATCGCGATCCCGGCTGCGTTCACCGTTCCGACCGGCGAGGCGCACTGGCATCTGCTGCAGCGGGCCCGCGCGGTGGAAGCAAGCGCCTATGTCGTGGCCGCAGCGCAAGTCGGACAACACGAGGACGGACGCCGCACGTACGGCCACTCGCTGGTCGTCGATCCTTGGGGGGAGATCCTGCTCGACCTCGGCGGCGAAGCGCCTGGCCTGGCCTTTGCCGAGATCGAGGCGCAGCGCATTGCCGCGGTTCGCGGCCAGCTACCGAGCCTTGCTAACCGCCGCCCGATCCCTAAATCGGCAGCAATATGATCGTTTTTGACCTTTCGTGCGAAGCCGGCCACCGTTTCGAAGGCTGGTTCGGCTCCTCCGATGACTTCGAGCGGCAGCAGGATCGAGGCCTCGTGTCATGTCCGCATTGCGGCTCCCAGGACGTCGGCAAGGCACCGATGGCACCGGCTGTGCCGCGCAAGGGCAACCAGGAGGTGGCGCCGCCCGTGGCGCCGAGCCATAGCCTGATGCGCGGGCCCATGCCGGCGGAAGTCGTGGCCGCGCTCGGCAAGCTCGCCGAAGCCCAGGCCCGTGCGCTCGCGCAATCGAAATGGGTCGGGGACTCGTTCGCCGAGCAGTCGCGCGCCATGCATTACGGCGAACGCGACGCCGAAACCATTCACGGCCACGCCAGCCCCGACGAAGCCCTGGAGCTGTTCGAGGAAGGGATCGCGATCGCGCCCCTGCCGTTTCCCGTCGCGCCTCCCGACGAGCTCAATTGATTGCCACCGGCGCGGCGCTCACCTAAACGGCCACCGCGTGCGCCCGTAGCTCAGCAGGATAGAGCATCGGATTCCTAATCCGGGGGCCACAGGTTCGAATCCTGTCGGGCGCACCAATTCAAGATCGCTCGATGTGACTGGCTGCTCGGTCGGGAATGTCCCGCCCCGCCGCCGCTGACCTGTCGTTACAGCAGCCACTCGATCGGCAGGTGGGAGAGCAGCCATGTCATCGTGCGGGTGTACCAAGTGGTCCCCGGCTCGACATCGTGGCGTACGATTTGACCGTCTTTAGTCTCGATCCATTGCAGCGCTCCGGCCGGCGTCAGAAGTACCTGGTAGGCTTGCGCCGGTATTTGGTCAGCGAAAGCCTGGCTCATCCGACCGGCGATGGTCGGACTGTCGATCAGGAAGCCAAGTTCGGTGTTCAGGTGCATCGATCGGGGATCGAAATTGAACGAACCCACAAAAATCCGCTGGCCATCCACGGCGAATGTCTTGGCGTGAAGCGTCGACGCGGACGAACGAAGCACGGGGCCGGAGCCGCTCGTCCCCGATCCAGAACCGAGCATCCTGGTTTGCGTGCTATCATCGTCGTTCGCCGCCCCTCGCATCTCGAACAACTCTACGCCGGCCTCGAGCAGGGCTTTCCGCCGGCCGGCATAGCCCGAGTGAACGATGCCGACATCGGTCGTGCTGAAGCCGTTAGTGAGGACGCGCACGTTCTTTCCTTCGCGCGCCATCGTACCGAGCGTTGTCACTCCGGCCTCGGTCGGGACAAAATAGCCAGAGATGAGATCGAGCGACCGCTGCGGCACGCCTAGCGTATCGGTGAGGCTACCCCACAAGGTCTGGTTCTTCTTCGCGCCCCCGAGCGTCTTGCTCGGATCATCGCTCACCATGGTCACTCGCGCCCATTCGAACTCGAGTGTCCCCGATCGCATCTGCTCGACAATCGGCAACTGTTCGATCGCATTGCGGTACGTTCGAAATCGTGGATCGCGCATCGCCGCTTCTGCGGCCGCGCCAATGGCCGCGATCCGTTCGGATGGGACGTGCGGCAGGATACGCCCCGCCGGATAGGCCGACGCGCTGTTCCAGTAGGTATCGAACTGCCTTTCCACATCGGCCGCGGCAGGTCCGATCGCGAGCAGATCCAAGTCGGCGAACAGGCCATCATCGCGGGCATCGAAATACTCGTCGCCCACGTTTCTTCCGCCGATAACGGTAGCGACGCCGTCGGCCGTGAAGCTCTTGTTGTGCATGCGGCGATTGAGCCGCGGAAAATCGGCGAGATAGCCGATCAGCTTCGGCTTACGGATGACGAAAGGGTTGTAGATCCGGACTTCGACATGGGGGTACTGATCGAAAGCTGCCAGGGGTGCGTCCAGACCTGCTATCCCGTTGTCATCGAGCAGGAGCCTGACTCGCACACCGCGCGCGGCTGCGGCGTGAAGCTCGTTGAGGAGCAGCGAGCCGGAAAGATCACCTTTCCAGATATAGTATTGGACGTCGAGAGTATGGGAAGCGGCTCTCGCCAGCGCGACACGCGCAGCAAAGGCGCTTCGGCCATCATTCAGCAAGTGGACCCCGGTAAGGCCCGGGCGGTCAGCCGTCAGATCCCGGGCAATGCCGGCCAGGGGCCCGGTGCTTTGGATGCCGATGGCAGTCGAACGCTTGCGCGGCTCCAATGGCGGCAAGGGGAAGAGGAAGTGCAACAAGAGCCCGACCACAACCAGGGCGATGATGCCGCCCAACAGAAACCGGATCAGCTTCAGAAACATCTATCCCTGATGTAGCGGCATACCGAGCCGCTGTCCCATGAGAGATATTATTGGTCGGATCGCTTCAGTGCGGCGACGGCTGGAGTGCCTCAGATCACGCCGGCGATAAGGCCGAGCGACTGAGCTTCGCTTGCCTCGATGTACCAATTCGAAGTGGCTCGGCGCTGCACTTCTTCAAGCGTGACCTTGGAGCCGGTCACCAGGTTCTCGAAGCCCTCGTTCTGGATGGCGATCGAGGCTTCTAGTTCGTTCAGCTTGGCTTGAACTGAGGCGACACACGAGGTCAGCGGTGCGTTCAGCTCGAGTGCGCAGTTCATTATTCGCTCGTGGATCATCAGCCGGGTCCCACGCGTGAGATAGCGGTTCTCTCTGGCGAAGAAGCTCATGAAGGTCGTGCCGGCCGAGTAGATGGCGGCCTTTCCGAGAAAGACGATGCGCCGCGCGGAGTTGATGTCGCTGTGGAACCGGACGTCCTCACCCATTACCCGAGCGACTTCGGGGTCGCCGCCCAAGGTGGACAATTCCACCACGCACAATCCTTCCTGCGGGGCACCGTTCAATTGCTCCCGGAAGCTGGCGTACATGTTTTCATCGACGGTCCCTGAAAGCAGGATCGCCGGCGCGCTGAAGTCGGTCGCTTGGAGGGTCGGTGCTGAACTCACGCTCTTACACTTTCACTAGGAGGATGGGAGGTTGTCTGAACCGACGAGACGTTTACTTGGCATAAGCCGGTCCAGCCCTAAACAATGTTAAATAGCATCTATTCCACAAATGTTGATCAAGGAACGACGGGACTTTGTTGCAGTTATGACTTCATGCAACTGATAGATCACACCCGATTTCATAGTGCGAACGAGCGGACGGCTTCGAGCCCGCTCGTCATCCGCAACGAAGGAAGCCGAGCGATCTCGGTAATCGGCAACTTAGCCGCCGAACGACGGCTACTGCCCGGTGAGGCACTAGAAATCGATACATCGCTAGGTCATGGCGTGCCGGAGATCACGTTTTACGACGGAGGACTCCAGGTGGATTGCATCGTACCACAGAGTACGGCGCTCTCTCTGGTACGATCGTCGACCTGATTGACCTGCGGTATTCGGCGGCATCAGCTCGTGTGTTCCAGAGGGGCCCTTCCACAGCCGCTTGCGTCAACCTCTGCCATCGAGGAACCGCGCGACGTCGAGTTCCCCGGCAGGATCGCCCTTGCCGTGGACGTTACCGACCTGGACCGGCGGATTTTCCGAGTAGGCAACTCGTGCCGGTCGAGCGCGCCGGCGAGATGACGCTGCTCTACCCTCAGTGGCTCCCAGGTTATCATGCCCCGCGCTCCGCCATCGAGTTGCTGGCAGGCCTTGTGATCCGGGCTGGCGATGAGGTGCTGTCCTGGCGGCGACACCCCACTGAAGTGCATGCGTTCAGTGTTGAGGTCCCGGAGGGGTGCGGGGCGATCGAACTGGAGTTCCAGTTCCTCTCTCCAACCGACAGTTCGCAAGGTCGCGAGATCGTCAGTCCCGATCTGCTGAACCTGCAGTGGAACACGGTCGTGCTTTATCCAGCGGGCTACTTCGCCCGGCGGATCACGATCGAGCCCAAGCTGACGCTGCCGGACGGATGGGACTTTGGCTGCGCTCTCGAGGTCGAGAAGCGTGACGGCGGGACCGTCACTTTTGCCCCGGTTGCAATGGACGTTCTGGTCGACTCACCGCTGTTCGCCGGCAAGCACTTTCGGCGTCTTGGCCTCGATGAACGAGGCCAGGTCTGGCTCAATATCGTGGCGGATCGTTCCGATCTGCTCGATGCTACGCCGGAGCAGATCGAGCCGCATCGTGAACTTGTCCGACAGGCGGATCGGCTGTTCGGTGCGCGCCATTTCGATCACTACGATGTCCTGCTGGCGCTGAGCGATGAGATTGGCTCCATCGGTGTCGAGCACCACCGCTCGTGTGAGGCGGCCAGCATCCGAGGCTACTTTACCGAGTGGGAGAAGACCTTCGCGCGGCGCGACACCATCCCCCACGAATACGTTCACAGCTGGAACGGTAAGTATCGGCGCGGTGCGGATTCTTGGACCTCAAGTTTCGAGCAGCCGATTCGTAACAGCCTGATGTGGGTCTACGAAGGGCAGACGCAGTATTGGGATAGGGTGCTCTGCGCTCGATCAGGGCTGTGGACCAAGGACCACGCCCTGCAGGCGCTTGCGGAAACTGCCGCCACCCACGAGATCCGCGCCGGCAGCCGGTGGCGGCCCCTCAGCGACACTACCCGCGATCCCATCATTGCGGGCCGCGCACCTCTGCCGTGGCCGAGTTGGCAGCGCAGCGAAGACTACTACACGGAGGGGGCCCTGCTGTGGCTCGACGTCGACACGCGGATCCGCGAGCTAACCGGTGAGCGCCGCTCGCTCGACGACTTCGCCCGAACCTTCTTCGGCATGGACGATGGGGTCTGGGTCACCAACACCTATACGTTCGACGATGTAGTCGCCACGCTGCAGTCGATCGCCGGTTTCGATTGGGGGGCTTTCTTCGATGAGAAGCTTCACCAGACAACGGCGGGGGCGCCGCTGGCCGGGCTCAAGCGCGGCGGCTACCGCCTGGTGTACCGCGACCACCCGAGCGATTACCAGCAAAGCAAGGAGGCAGTGTTGGGCCTCAACAACTTGCTCTTCTCGATTGGCCTGATGTTGACGCCGGAAGGCGAGATCAAGGAAGTTCTCTGGGAGGGACCCGCGTTTCGAGCAGGCGTGACCGCTGGAAGCCAGATCCTCGGTGTAAACGGCCGCGCCTATGACGCCGAGGAGTTGCAGAGCGCGATCACAGCCGGCGCGCGAGGCGAACCGATCGAGTTGACCCTGAAAGTCGGGAAGCGCACTCGCGAGGTATCGATCGCCTGCCCCGGCGGCCACCGCTATCCCCATCTCGAACCGATTTCAGGCGCGCGTACAAGGCTCGACGAGATTCTGACGCCGCTGCAGTAATCCTGCGGCGTTTGATTTCCGCGCGCGCTGCTCTGGGGCTGGATCGGAACGCTTCTCGCCGGGCGGCATTCTCCTTTGATAAGCCGAAGGGGAGGTCGCATGCCGGATTCGGCTGCAATACAGGCGGAACCCGGCGCCGACAGAGCTCTGTGGGCGAGTACTATCGCGTTCACCGCGTGCTTCGCGGTGTGGACGATCTTCTCCATTATCGGGCTTCAGATCAAGGATGAGCTCGGCCTTTCCGAAACCGAGTTCGGGCTCCTTGTCGGTACTCCCATCCTTACGGGCTCGCTGTCCCGGGTGTTCCTGGGTATCTGGGCGGATCAGTTCGGCGGCCGCCGTATCCTGGCCCTCGTCATGGCCTTGGCCTCGGTCGCGGCCCTGGCCACGTCTTTTGCCGACACTTACCCCGAATTGCTGATTGCCGGACTCGGCGTCGGTATTGCAGGCGGGGCCTTCTCGGTTGGCGTTACTTACGTCTCGAAGTTCTACCCCGGGAGCCGCCAGGGGACCGCGCTTGGCATCTTCGGGGCCGGCAATGTGGGCTCGGCGGTCACCAAGTTCCTGGCGCCTTTCGTCATGGTGGCGCTCGGTTGGGAAGCTGTTGCGCAGATCTGGGCCGGTGCGCTTCTGCTTCTCGCGGTCCTGTTTCTGCTGTTTACCCGGGAAGATCCCCAGCATCTTGCTCGCAAGAGCGAGGGGCGAAAGCCCGCTAGCATGCGCAGCCAACTGGCGGTTCTGCGCAACCTGCAAGTCTGGCGTTTCGCGCTCTACTACTTCTTCGTCTTCGGCGGGTTCGTGGCACTGGCGCTGTGGCTGCCCCGGTACCTGATCGGTGTCTACGGCCTCAACGTGACGACAGCCGGCATGCTTGCCGCGTTCTATTCGGTGCCCGCGAGCTTGTTTCGCATCTACGGCGGGCAGTTGTCGGATCGCTACGGTGCCCGCTCGGTCATGTATGTCACCTTGGGCATGTGCGCGGTGACCACGTTCATGCTCTCCTATCCTCCAACGACTTACATCATCGAAGGGATCCGCGGGCCGATCACATTTCACACAGAGATGGGACTGGTTCCGTTTCTAGTGACGATCTTCGTGCTCGGATTCTTCATGAGCCTCGGCAAGGCGGCGGTCTTCAAGCACATCCCCGTCTACTATCCGAACCACGTCGGGGCCGTTGGTGGGGTGGTCGGGATGGTCGGCGGCCTTGGCGGCTTCGTGCTGCCGCTGGTATTCGGAGCGCTTCTTGATCTGACCGGCATATGGACCAGCGCATTCGGCCTGCTGTTCGTCCTCGTCTCTGTCGCCCTTGTCTGGATGCACGCGGCCATCCGCCACATGGAGCGCCGCGCCGCTCG
>CAYTPY010000072.1:0-10084 GCA_964439725.1 uncultured Erythrobacter sp.
CGGACCCGCTCGCGAAACAGCACGAGACGATGACAAAAGGCTGGTCGATCCTTGAATTCGTTCCGAAGCGGAAGCCGAGCGACTCATCGAGGCGCTCATTTCTCGGCCTCGTTCTCCCGCTTTTCGAGAGGCGCGCCATTCCTGAGGGGGCGAGCGTCCATCGCTCGCTCCTCGAGCGGCGAGAGAAGCTTGGAATTTGGGCACCAAACCTTCCGCGCGGGTATCAAGTTGATGGCTGAGAAATGCCCCTAGGCCGAATACGAGAGTAGCGCCCCATCGGCGACCGCATTGGTTTGGGTGGAGCACGCTCCTTGCTCGCCAGACCAGGAGCATGAAGAGCTTTGCTGCTCTCCTATAGACGGGGGCAATCCACCCTAAGCGACCCTTCGCCCTCCGCTCCTTCAGGCCACATACGGACTCTGTGGCCGACGCTCGGCCCGGGGGAGCGGCAATCTGCGAAGCTGCGCCAAGCGCAGCTATCTACCAACTCCGCAGATGCTAAGGACGCGCCCCGGGCCGCAGGGTGAGCGGATTGGTGTAACGTCAGCGCCTTCGTTACGTTACGGTAATTAACTTGCCGGCGAGCGCGTTCGGTTTAACGCGCCCTGGGTGCAAACTTTGTTGTTGATCCTGCACCGCTGGGCCGGGCTGACGATCGCGCTCGCCCTGGTGGTAACGGGGCTGACCGGCGCGATCCTTCCATACCAGCGGGAGCTGAGCCGCTGGCTCGCGGCGGACATTTGGCAGGTTGATCGGTCTGAGCCGACGGCGACGCCGCTGTCCGGCCTGGACTTAGGGAGGCAAGTCGAAGCAGAAACTGGCGCCGTGGTGACCTACATACCGCTAGCCCCGGCAGCCGATCGCGCCCAGGCGATTTTCGTGACCCCTCGATCGGGCGGTCCGTCGCTCGGTTACGATGAAGTCTTTGTTGATCCTTATTCCGGCGCGATCCGTGCGCGGGTCACATACGGGGATTTGCGCGACGGTGCCGTGAACTGGATGCCGTTCCTGATCACGTTTCACTACAGCCTCGCGGCTGGCGAATGGGGCCGGTTCCTGCTCGGGATAGCGGCGCTAGTATGGTTCCTCGCGGCATTGATCGGCATCGTGCTGAGCATGCCGAAGAAAATCGGCGGGCGCGGTTTGTGGCAGCGGTGGCGGCCGGCCTGGACGGTGCGGCGGGATCGCGGCACAACCGTGCTGACTCACGATTTACACCGCGCCGCGGGGCTTTGGCTGTGGCCGGTTATGCTGGTTTTTGCCTGGTCGGCAGTGGCCTTCAATCTTGAGCAGGTCCACGGTCCGGTGCAGCGCTTCTTTGGCGGGGAAGGGCTTTACCGGCCGGTCGAAAATCCCGCTCCGGCTCCGGGCCAGGCGATGACGTGGGAGCAGGCGGTCGCTCATGGTGGGCGGCTGATGGCGCGCGAGGCCGAACGCGCCGGCTTCGCCGTCCATCGCCCCGAAGCGCTCAGCTTGGCGCCGCACGCGGACGCGATCGGCTACTATGCGCGTACCAGCCTGGACGAGCCCAGCGAGAACGGCTCGACCGTAGTCTGGTTCGATCAAGTCTCAGGCGCCCAGCTGGGCTTCGGCAGACCTTACGGGAGTACTGCGGCTGACGCGCTCGACAAGACGGTGCGCGTGCTTCACACCGCCGACGGCCTCGGCTGGCCTTACCGCGTTTTCGTCAGCCTATTCGGCTTACTTACAGCGGGAATGGCGGTAGCTGGCGTAGTTCTGTGGGTCCGGAGGAGCCGGCGTTTGCCCAACCGGGTTCCGGCGCTGTCATGATGGTGTTGCTATCAGTTTCGGCGCTCTGGCTGCTTGGCATGCTCGCCGCCGCTGCGCACGCTCAGGATGCCGGGCGCACACAGGCGAACGGGTGGCGGATGGCCATCGCCTTCGTCGTCGTCGCCCCGCTCGCCATGTGGCTTACGCCGCAACCCAACTGGATCGCGGTGCTGCTGGCGCTCGGCGCATTCTGGCGACTGATCGCTGGCCCGATGGGGCGGGTCGGCGGCCTCCTCGCCGGGGCCAGTGCGGCACTGGTAGCTGCGCTGCAGATCGCCGGCGGCGTCGCATATTGGCTTGCATTGCCGGTGACCGTCTTCGGGTTGGCACTGGCGTTCGCCTGGAGCGGCGGCGGCACGCAGTACCGGCGGTGGGAATGGGTATTGGTGGCCGTGGCCATCCTTCTTCCGCCGGTCGGATTGGCCAACGACATCATTTACGGGTGGCAATCCGCTACCGTTCTGAATCAGCAAGCGGTGGAGTCGGCGGAGGCGGTCACGACGCCGGGTTGGGCGATCGCGATTGTAGGAGCCGCGCTGCTAGTGGGGCTGGTGAAAGGGATATGGATCAGACGATGAATTTCGGGGAACTGCTGGAGCACGGCCTATTTGCGCTGGGGCAGGTGCTGCGCGTGCCGGTCTTCGTCTTGCTGTGGGTCTGCGTTGCGATGACGCTCTTCTACGCGGCGTCGTACCTCGTCGAGGCGGTGCGGCGGCGCAATGAGCGTCGCGGCTTCGACCTCAAGCAGTGGCTGCAGGAAGGCCGCGTGCTCGACACCTCGGCGGAGCGGCGCGCGCGTCTGCCCGGATCGCTGGGGGCGATGCTGGGCTCCATTCAGCAACTGGATAGCGACCAGGCGCTACACCATGGCGGATTGGAAAATGTGGTCGCCGAACATGAAGAGAAGCTGCGGCATGGCCTCGACGGGCCGCGCGCGCTGGTCAAGGTTGCGCCCAGCCTCGGACTGATCGGTACGCTCATCCCCATGGGCAGCTCGCTGGCGGCCATGGCGGCCGGAAACTTGGGCGCAATGGCCGGCCAGATGGTAGTGGCCTTCACCAGCACGATCGTCGGCTTGGCGACGGGGACGGTGGCGTACGGCCTGGTGGCGCTGCGCAACAGCTGGGTCAGCGAGTCCATCCGCGAGCAACGCTATTTAGCCGAAGTCATCGCCGCCGAGATGGAGCAGCGCTGATGGGGCGCTTCATCAAGCTCGCCGCACCCGAAGAGCCGCCCGAAGAAGATCCACTGGCCGGCGTCGCTAACCTGTTCGACGTGTCGATCGTGTTCATCGTCGGCCTGATGATCACGCTGTTCACCGTCTACAACATGGGTGATCTGATGAGCGGCGAGGGCGAGGTGACGATGGTCAAGACCGACGCCACCGGCATGCGCGAGATCATCATCAAGAAAGGTGAGACGATCACCGCCTATAAGATGTCGGGCGAAACCGGCACCGGCGACGGCGAGCGGCTGGGTTCGGCCTATCGTCTGGCTGACGGCCAGATTATTTACGTTCCGGACGATGAGCCGGCGGGAGAAGCGAATCTCGAGCCGGATAGCGATGCCGCTGCTGCTGAAGCTCCTTAAGGCAGCACTCCTGGCGCTGCTGCTGGTCCCTGCGTCCGCGTGGGCGCAGGAACCGGCGCCTGCGCGCGTGGGGTTCGTCTTCTCGGATAACAACATTCCCGGGTTCCTGTCGGCCTATCGGCAGTTGCTCGACGAACGCCCTGAGCTGCATGATCAGGTTGAGGTGCAGTTCCTTACAGAGTCGACGTTCGACGAGGTGCCGGCCGAAGTCCTGCTCGGCAGCGACGTGCTGGTGTTCGACGTGATGAACCAGCAGCTGGTCGACCGCTTCAACGCGGAGCATTCGGCGGACTTGCTCGCCTCGGTCACCGCCGAAGGCCTGGCACTCGGCGTCGGCGAAGGATTGCAGGGCGAGGACCACTACGCTGAGCTGGGAGTGACCTGGGAGCCCCGAGCGCGCGCCTATTTCGCGCACGGAGGGCCGCAGAACCAGCGCGGCCTGATGGCGCTGGTCCTGACGCGCGCGGGCATCGCCGGCTTTGACCTTCCGGAGCCGCAGCTTTCGCTCGATTTCGGATACTACTATCCCGACGGCGAGAGGGGCCGTGTTTTTGCAGACTGGGACGCGTTTCAAACCTGGCGGGCTGCCAACGGCAAGCTGCGCGAAGGCGCACCGCGCGTCGCTGTCGGGTTCTTCAAGGCGAGCTACTATTCCGGCGACATGGCGCTGATTGACGCGATCATCGCTGAAATCGAGCGCCGCGGAGCCGAAGCGGTGCCAGTGTTCGGCTATCCCGGCGCAGTGGCGTTCGAGCACTTGCTCGGCACAGGGCAGGACGTGCGCGCGGACGTGGGTCTAGGCCTGTTCTTCCAGTTCAACGATGCCGAATCCGCCAACGTGCTCGAGCGCGTCGGGATACCGGTGCTCAACCTCGTCAGCCTCTACGGCCGCAGCGAGGAGGAGTGGCTCAGCTCGACCAGCGGCCTTTCGGCTTTCGAGGGCACGTTCAACCTAGCCTCGCCCGAACTGGCCGGCACAATCGCCCCGACAGTCGTGGGGACGAAGGAGAAGCGGCGCGATCGGGCCACTGGTCTTACTTCGGTGATCACAAGTCCGATCAAGAAGCGGGTGGAAGTCGCGGTCAGCCGCGGGCTTCGCTACGCCGAACTGGCGCGCAAACCGAACGCCGACAAGAAGGTCGCGCTGATCTACTACAACTACCCCCCAGGCAAGGCGAACATCGGCGCGAGCTATCTCAACGTTGCGGAAACGCTCGCCAACGTGCTCGAGCGGATGGCATCAGAAGGCTACGATGTCGGCGGCGTGCCGCCGCTCGCAGACGAAGTCCTCGCCGAGATCACGACGAAGGGTCGCAACATTGCCGGCCATGCACCCGGCGAGCTTGAAGCGCTGATCGCCGAAGGAGGCGTGCAGCGCGTGCCGGTCTCAGACTACCGGCGGTGGTTGGATGCGGTAGAACCGAGCCTGCGCGACAAGATTCTTGAGGACTGGGGCGATCCGGCCGAAAGCGACCTAATGGTCGAGCGCCAGGGCGGCGAAGCCAACCTGATTGTTCCGGCAGTGGAGTACGGCAACGTCCTGCTGATGCCGCAACCCTCGCGTGCCTGGGGCGAAGACCTGGAGAAGCTCTACCACGCTAAGGACCTGGCGCCGCAGCACCAGTACGTCGCCGCCTATACCTGGCTGCGCGACGGCTTCGAGGCGGATGCGGTAGTTCACGTCGGCACCCACGGCACGCTAGAGTGGCTCGACGGGAGAGACGCCGGTCTTGGTCCGGATGACGCGCCCGATGCCCTGATCGCCGATCTACCCAATGCCTACATCTACAACGTGGACGTGGTTGGCGAAGGGCTCGTCGCCCGCCGCCGTAGCATGGCGACCTTGGTCGATCACATGGTCCCGCCGTTCGTCGAGGGCGGGCTGAGCGAGGATCTGGCGCGGCTGAGCGGCCTGCTCAATGACCATATCCAAAACGAAGGCAAGAACCCGCAACTGGCGGCGCTCTACGGACGCCAAGCGCGTGATGCGGCAGTTGAAATGGGCGTTGCCAAGGATCTCGGCCTCGATCCCGATGCGGAATGGACAGACGAACAACTCCACAGCGTCGAAACTTATCTGATCGAGCTACGCGGCCAGATCATTCCGTTCGGCCTCCACGCGTTCGGCCGTGTTCCCGAACCCGACGCTGTCGAGAGCACCGTGCGAGCGATCGCCGCCGTCGATCGCTCCGCACTTCCGGATGCGGTCGCCGTCTTCGAGGACGAGATGCGGGAGCGGATACTCGTCTCGGGCGCGCGCGAACTCGATGGCCTTATGAAAGCGCTCGGCGGCCGGTTCGTCCCGGCCGGTAAGGGCGGCGAGCCGATCCGCAACCCAGACGCCTATCCCACCGGCGCCAACTTCTACGGCATCGATCCCGCCAAGATCCCGAAGCCCGCGGCTTGGGAGATCGGCTCTCAGCTCGCACAGCAGATGCTGGACCAGCATGTGGAGCGCCACGGCCGCTACCCGGCGAAGGTCTCGTTCGTGATCTGGGGCGACGAGACAATGCGCCACGAAGGCATCCTGGAATCGCAGATATTCTATCTGCTCGGCACCAAGCCGGTGTGGGACGTGCGTGGCACGCTGGTCGACGTCGACGTAGTACCCCGTGAAGAGCTCGGCCGGCCGCGGGTGGACATTGTCATCGCCTCGGCCTCGGAAGGCTTGTTTGCCGAGCTAACGAGACTGATGGACGCTGCGGTCCAGAAGGTGAAGGCGCTCGACGAGCCCGACAACCAGGTCCGGAAGCATTACCTGCAAATCAAGCAGGCGCTGATCTCGAGCGGGGTCGATGCCGAAGAGGCCGACAAGATGGCTGGGGTTCGCATTTTCGACGAGCCGCCCGGCCAGTTTAACCTCAACACCTCGGGCATAGTCGCGGCGAGCGGCTCGTGGGACAGCGAGGACGGCTTCGCCAACGAATACATCCGCAAGATGGGCCATGGCTACGGCAACGGTTACTGGGGGCAGCCAATGCCGGACGTGTTCCGATTGGCGCTGTCGGGGGTCGAAACAGTCGTCCACTCGAACTCGACGATGCTGTACGGCACGCTCGATAACGACGACATGTACATGTACATGGGCGGCCTCGCCTCGGCGATCCGCAGCCTCGACGGCACCACGCCTGAGCTGATGATCACCGACACGCGCGATCCGGGTAAGCCCGCCATGGCGAGCCTCGACCAGTTCATCGGCCGCGAGTTCCGCTCGCGGTACGTCAATCCGAACTGGATCCGCGGCATGCAGCAAGAAGGCTATGCAGGCGCCGGCGCAATGCGCGAGTTCGTCGAGTACTTGTGGGGTTGGGACGCCACCGCGACTGACGCCGTCGACGATGCGATGTGGCAGCAGACCTACGAGACTTACGTCGAGGACAAGGCAGGCCTCGGCATGAAGGAATACTTCGAGGCAAACTCGCCGTTCGCTTTTCAGGACATCACTGCGCGCATGATCGAGACCGTGCGCAAGGACTACTGGAAGGCCGACGAAGCAACGCGCTCCCGCTTGGTCCACGAGTATCTCGATAATGTGACCCGGCACGGGGTCAACTGCACGGACGTCTCGTGCGGGAACGGCCGCCTGTTGCGCTACGTCATCGAAGAGGCCGAGCGCGCCGGCGTTCCGGCTCCAACGATCGAGCAGGCAAAAGCTGCGTTCGAACAGGCGATGGGCCGCACGATCGAGGCGGCGGCAGCCGAACTCGAGGCTTTCGCTCAGCGCAACGATGCCCGTGCCGCGGCCGAACGCACCGAGGGACTTCGCATTCTCGAGCACCTGCCGCAGGCTCCCGTACCGGCTGATGCGAACTCGAACGCACAGCCCGCTCCAGCGGCCGGTACCAGGGCAGCGCCGCAAGCGAGCCAGGTGCCAGCTCCGGCACCGGGCGGCAGCAGACAGGATAGGCCGCACTCCCCCAGTCGCCTGACAGGCCAGGTTATGACTGAAGAGCAGCGCACGATGAGCCTGCCAACGGCGCCCGCCGAACAAGCGGTGCCGGTGCTGACCTCAGGCAGCCTGCTATGGCCTGCCGGGCTGTTCTTCCTGCTCCTCTTGGTCTGGCGCTGGCGCGATCAGCGCGAAGCCATCGCGATGCGCCCGGCCTTCAGCGGCTGATCGGAACCTGCGCCGCTTGGGCGCGCGAGGAGGCCACGTCCATGTGTGCGCCATCGCCACGCAGCACGTAGTCGTTCCACGCGATCAGGAAGCCGCCGTTCCGACCGCGAATGGCCGGAACTCCGGCATGCTCGAGTGACGAGCCCACGCGATAGACTGGACTAGTCGGGTGCCCTTCGGCGCTGAACTGCTGGGTGAAAATGTCGCGCCGGCCCTCGACACGGTCGCTCCAGGCGAGGCCGATCACCTCCCCGTTCCAGGCCAGGTAGGCGCCAATGCTGTCTTCGGGGGTGTCGGTGATCCGGCGCGCCTTCGCGGTGCCGGTGCTGCCAAGCGCGTCCGCATCGGCCGTCAGCAGATAGACTTCCTGGTTTCCGTCGCGTTCATCGAACCAGGTCAACGCCGCACGTCCGGACGCGCTGAACTGCAAGTCCGGGTAGAGCGAAGCATGGCCATCGTCCTCGCTGAGTCGGCGATGTTCCGCCACTCCATTGCGGACCGTGATCATGTGCAGCTCGGGCGCTTCCGTGCCGAGCGTGGCATCATAAGCAATGACGAACGCGCCGTCGTGAACCGCGGCGTTTAGGTTCCATGTCTCCGGGCTCGCGCGCCCCACTTGCATCGGCGGTGCAAGTGGTGAGCCATTGGCGGAGAACCGCTGATACCAGATCGCCGCCTCCGCGCCCTCCAGACCGTCCTGTTCGATCCAGGCGACATGGAACGTCCCGTCATGGAAGCGCACCACCGGATTGCGCGCCTGCTTCCCTCCGCCGGTAAGCGGCGCCACCCAATAGCGTTCGCCATCCGTCGCGACGGCAGAGAGCCACGCTGTTAGCGCGCCCGTTTTGCGCTCGCGCTCGTACCAGGCGACGACAAGCTCGCCCGCGCCCCACACAAGGTCAGGCTCAAAGGCGAGTCCGAGTCCGTCGCTAATCTGGATGGGCGAGCCGCGCAGTTGCCCGCTTGCGTTGAGCCCCTGCAAGTATATCGAAGAGCGCCCGGAGGGGCCGCCGTGCCAGGCGGTGAAGGCCTCATCCGGCGAGACAGCGAGGCTGAGTTCATGCGCCCTCATCCCGCGCTCCTGGTGTGGCGAGCATGCGGCGCTGAGAACCGCTAAGGCAGTGAGAAGAGGCCAACCGCGCATCCGGCTCTTCATGCCTCGCGATCCAGGCCATGGCTATCGGGTAGGCTGAGGGGCTGAATGTAACGTACCGGTAACGTCACGATTACCGTAATTAACTCCCAGCCCCCTTACCGCTTGGTCATAGCCTCCTGCCGGAGGGACGGAAGCCGCCGGCGCCCGCGCGTGCCGACGGAACGACCACGGACGGGAACAGGGAATGACGTTGCAGAAGTTCAATACGGGGCAAACTATCGGTCGCCGCGCGGCCTGGGCCGCGACCACCGCCATGGCCATGCTTATGTTTGCGGTTTCGCCCACCGCGATGGCGCAAGCGCCAGTCGCTCAACCTGCAGACGTGCAGGATAGCGACGATAGCGAACACGTGCTGATCGTTGTCACCGGCACGGCGAGCCCCGTCGAATACGAGAAGATCGGCAACACCATCACGATAATCGGCGGCGAGGCGATCGAGGCGCGTGGCACAGCCTACCTGCAGGATGTCCTTCGCGAAGTGCCGGGCGTGGCGGTAAACCAGGGCGGCTCGTTCGGCTCCCAGACAGCGGTGCGCATCCGCGGCGCCGAAGGCAACCACGTGCTGGTTCTGGTCGACGGCATCGAAGTCTCGGCGATCGGCTCCGGCGAGTTCGATTTCTCGTCGGTATTGGCCAGCAACATCGACCGCGTCGAAGTCCTACGCGGCCCGCAGAGCGGCCTCTATGGCTCCAACGCGCTCGCTGGCGTGATCAACATCATCACCAAGGGCGGCGACGCGCCGACGTTCGACGCGGCCGTCGAGTACGGCTCGTTTAACAGCAGGTTTGCCCGCGCCGGCGTCACGCTCGGAGACCGCGAGACCTTCCTCTCCGCCAGCGGCATCTACCGCGAGACCGATGGCTTCAGCTCGGCAGCCAATGGAACCGAAGCCGATGGAGACCGCAACTTGACGCTCTACTTGCGCGGCGGCGCTCGCCTCGATGACCGCACCCGCCTTGATGCGACGCTGCGGATCGTCGACAAGCATACCGAGACCGATGGCTTTGACTTCTCCGGCGGGCCTTTGCAGGGGCTGGCGATCGATGACGACAGCTTTACCAACTCGCAGGACTGGTCGGGCGGTCTCGCCCTTACCCTCGAACCCGTCGATCGCTGGGAGACCGTCCTCACGGGTGCCTATCTCAAACGCCACTCGGCCTACGGCTTCGACACGGCCGCGAGTTCAGGCGACGAAGGCTACCGGCGCACTCTCGCCGCACGGAGCTCGTACGGCTTCGACACGCCCGGATTTGCCGAGGCTGCCCATAACCTCACTCTGTTCGTCGAGCATGAGCAGGAGGGCTACCGCAACACATTCCCGACCGATCCGAGCCAGATCGCCGAGCAGACACGCTCGCTGCTCGGTTACGGCGCCGAGTACCGCCTCGACCTGTTCGACAGCCTCTACCTGCGCGGGGCCGTCCGCCGCG
>CAYTPY010000073.1:0-9940 GCA_964439725.1 uncultured Erythrobacter sp.
CGCGTCCGCGCACCAGATATCTAGTCGAGGCCGCGCATTCACTTCCCCGCAGTGTTGAGGGCGGATAAGTCTATCAGCGCGTATCCGATTAGCCTGGCAAGGGCGCAAGGAGGCGATGAGTGCAGGACGAAACGCCACAAGGCGGTCGTGACCGGGTCTTCATCAGGCGCACACTCATCGTTCTCGCCCTGGCCGGGCTGTTCTTCCTCTTGTGGCAACTTCGTTCTCTGCTTCTCCTGATCTTCGGGGCGATCCTCGTTGCTGTAATCCTGCGTTCCATCGCTCGGCCTATGCGCCGCTATGCCGGCGTACCTGACGGGTGGGCGGTCGCCGCGGCCGTCCTGCTCGTGACTTTAATCTTGGCTGCGGCCAGCTGGATGTTCGGCGCCCAGCTGAGCGCGCAAATACAGTCGCTGACGGAAACCCTACCCGATGCGTGGAATTCGTTTGAACAGCGAGTGGGGGACGCAGATCTCGGCGAACAGCTCGAGCAGTGGATCGAGGATGCGGCCCCCAGCGGAAGCGGCGTCCTTGCCAGCGTTAGCCGGTTTGCGCTCACGTTCATGGGCGGGCTGGCCGATCTGATCGTCGTGATCGTCGGCGGCATTTTTCTCGCGGCGCAGCCGGATCTCTATCGAAGGGGGGCGATCGCCATGGTGCCTCCACATCGGCGCGCTCTGGCAAACGAAGCTCTAGACGAAAGCGGCCATGCACTTCGCCAGTGGCTCAAAGCCCAGCTAATCTCGATGTCGGTTATAGGAACGATGGTGGGAATAGGGCTCTGGCTGTTGGGGGTGCCCTCCGCCTTCGCTCTCGGGCTGTTAGCCGGCCTGCTTGAATTCATCCCGCTCGCCGGACCGTTTCTGGCCGCTCTGCCAGCGGTTCTGATCGCTCTTGCGGTAAGCCCGGAGACGGCCCTTTGGACGATCGCGCTCTACCTCGTGGTTCAGCAGATTGAAGGTAACCTGCTGCAACCCATCGTTCAACAGTACGCCGTGGAACTTCCCGCGGTGATACTGCTGTTTGCGTTGCTCGCATTTGGAACGATGTTTGGCGTACCGGGCATTGTATTGGCTGCGCCGCTGGCAGTGGTGTTATTTGTTCTGGTGAAGCGCCTTTACGTCAAGGAGGCACTCGACACGCAAATGGAGGCGCCCGCAGGCAGCGAGAATTGACCGCTGCGGGTCCGGCTTCGGGATCGATCTTGTTGTCGAGATACTGACTACAGAAAAGACTGGCCGAGACAGGCGCACAGCCACTATGCGCCCCGATCGATGGCTATCGTAACAACTATCATGAACACGGTGACAGGGCGGCCGATCCAGAAGATGACCTTCGGACGGATGCCCAAACCCTGGGCGAGCTTCAACCTCGCGACTGGAGAGCTGGTCACGGCCGAGCGGGTCGACGTCGGAAAGCCCGCGCCCGGCAAGTTCGTAGCCCCGGTGGATGTATGGGTGACGCTCAAGCCAACCGAGTAAGGTCGTAGCCTCCGCTACGTCCCCTGAACCGGCACCGCAGGACGGCTCGCGGTGCCTCGGCAACCGCGTCAGGCGGCGCTCAACTCGACAATGACCGGAGCGTGATCGCTGGTTTTCGGCCAGGATCGGGGGCGCCGGTCAACTTCGGCCGAGCGCAAACGGGCTGCGGCTTGTGCGTTGAGCAGCACGTGATCGAGGCGTAGTCCGGCGTTGCGCTCGAAAGCCCCGCGCCAGTACTTCCAAAATGTGTAGATCGTCTCCGCGGGATGAAGGTGCCGCACGGCATCGGTCCAGCCGGCATTGAGGAGGCGGTGATAAGCGGCTTTGACTTCAGGCGCGAACAGCGCGTCATCGCGCCACCGTTCTGGAGCATAGACGTCGTGGTCGGTCGGCATGACATTGAAGTCGCCGGCCACGACCACCGGGGCGTCGAGACCGCTCAGCGTGGCCAGATGGGCCTCAAGCCGGCTGAACCAGGCGAGCTTGAAATCGAATTTGGGCCCAGGACGCGGATTGCCATTCGGCAGATAGAGACAGGCAACGAGCACCCCGTTGATCGCTGCCTCTATATAGCGGCTTTGGCTATCGGACGGATCGCCCGGCAGGCGGCGGCAGGTCTCGTGAATTTCGCCAACTCGGCTGAGCAGCGCCACGCCGTTCCAGCGGCTCTGGCCATGCCAGACCGCTTGATAGCCGGCGCGCTCGATCTCAGCCCTCGGAAACTTGTCCTGGGGCGCTTTGAGCTCCTGAAGGCATACGATGTCCGGATCAGCTAGCTCCAGCCAGCGCAACAGCACCGGCAGGCGCCCATTGACGCCGTTGACGTTGTAAGTCGCGATTCTCAATGGCACCGCCGCGCGGCGGCCCAGCGGTCGGCGCTTGTTGTTGTATCAATGCGCCGCCCCGCCGGAACGCTTAAGGGTCGTCGTTCCGCAACGCTGCGGCTACACCTTGTTGCCGAGCGCGCCCTTGATCTTGCCCTTGAGGTTCTGTGCCTCGCCCTTGCGCTCCTGTGCTTGGCCTTCCGCGCGGGTGGAGGGATCGCTCGAAGCCTGCTTGGCTTCGCCAGCGATCTCGTTGCCTATACCTTTTGCTTTGTCTTTCAATTCACCCATTGGGATTCTCCTTATGGCCGGCATGGCCTCATGGAACCAACAAGGCCGACGGGCGAATGTTCCGCTTAACGCAGGTCGGGCGGCTCGGGTTGGCGCCCTGGGTTCGGCGGCTCCTGCGCACCGGCGGAAATCGGCGGCGCCGCGACTGTCTCTTGCGGGATCGGCGCGGGAACGGGTGGGGAAGGCTCTTCCTGCGTCTGAACGATGGGGCCCGGTTCGCTCGCGGGACGGCGCGAGGCTAGCTCCTCTTCCAGCTGCGCGAAGAACGCGGCGTAAACCTTGCTGTCTAGAACCGGCTTCTCCCCGGTGACACCGAGCTGACCCGCCCCCGATGTTCCAACGGCGAAGGTGATGCGCACCCGGCTCGACCCGCCGCGCAGCTCTTCGACGAACGCCGACGCCACGGGTGTCTGCGTCGCCCTCCCGACGCCGGTCGGGTCCACGCGCAAGCGTCCGCTGGACGGGGCGACGGCCGTGATCAGACCGCTTTCGAGGTCGGCGGATTGCACCCTGTAACCGGAGTCGAGCAGGACCGTCATGACGCCGGCAAAGGTCGCTGGTTTCGGCGCCTCCAGTTCTCTGGATTGCAACTGCCGGAGCTCGCCGGCACTGAGCGACGGTTCGTCCGGCGCGGTAACCGAGCTGACCAGCGCGCTGCCGACCGAAGCTGCCTGCTGCACGGGGCTGCAGGCCCCCAGCGCGAATAAGGATAGCAGAAGATGGCCGGGATTGCGGCGAACCAAGGTACGAAGTGTCATAAAGGGAAGGATCCCAGAACTGACGAGAGGTTCCGGACGCGTGATGTTGCGGAGTGTGGTTTGGAGCTGTGGGGTCGCTCAGCCTAGATCAGGAAGTAGATCGTCAGCGCCACGCAAATGACGACCACCACCAGCCAGATGATCGGCCAGCCTTCGCCCTCGCCCTCTTTGGCCGAGGCCGTGTCGATCGGAGCCGGCGTGACGTGGTCGGTGTCGTAAACGGTCTCGGTCGTCCGCTTCATTGCCGGGTTCAGCGGAGCACCGGTCGTTTCGCTCTTCTCCGTCTCGGTCATCCGACCCTCCTTTCAGGCATGCGTTGACTTGCGTGGCAGCCGCAATCCGGAACGTCGAGGCGCCAGCTGACCATCGCCAGAAGACAGACGGTGCCCGGGTCTTCCCGGTCACGGATGGCGGAGATTAGCGTCGCCCAATCTTCCTCGTCCGCATGCGCCGTGAAATCGGCTACGGCGGAGCGGACCCAGGATGCCGCTCCCAATTGCTCGCGGGCGGCCGTTTCGGCGACCTTGGCCGCGAGTTCTGGGTCGGTGGCGGCAAGCCAGGCCTGGAAGTTGCCCGACGACGCACGCGCAGCGGCAAGCATGTCGCCGAGCATCATGATGCGAAGCCCTCTCCGATCTGCACGCCTTCGACCTGGCCAGCTGCAGCGAGCGAGGCGATGTAGCGCGCCGCCCCGACCGACCAACTCCGCGCCTCGAGCATGTCGCGAATACGAGGCTCGACGATCTCGAACGGCAGCAGCCGACCCGGGATGCGGCGCTGGAGCCGCAGCACGTGCCAGCCGAAGCGGGAACGGATCGGTTCGCGCCCGGTCGTCCCCTCCTCGAGCGCCTCGATCCCGGCCTGAACCTGCGGAACCAGTTCGCCCCGGCGGATTTGCCCGAGCGATCCGTCCTGCTGAGCCGAAGCGCAGCCCGACCATGTACGTGCAGCTTGCGCGAAACGGTCGGCGCTGTCGCCCACATCCTCGGCAAGCGCCCGCGCCCGCGCTTCGGCGGCAGACCAGGCATCGTCTCCCTCGCCTTCGGGCTCGATTAGGATGTGCGCAGCTTCGAACAGATCCGGCGTACGGAAGCGGGCCTCGTTGGCTTCGTAGTAGCGCCGGCATTCCTCCTCGCCCGCCTGGGCCGGTTCGATCTGTCGTTCGAGAAGGCCGCGAACGAGCGCGTCGTCGTCATCCTCCAGCCGCCCTGCCTCATCGGGCTCTGCCTCGACCGGGAGCTGCAGCCGCCGCGCCTCCTGCAGCAGCAGCTCGCGCACCGCGAGTGCCCGCGCCGCTTCCATCCAGGCGGTTTCCGCGTCGGGAGCGGGATGGTGCTGGATTTCCTGAGCGATCGCCTCCGGCGTGATCTCCACCCCGTTCACCCGCACGTCGCCGAAGCTGGGAGGCGGCGGAATGGCTGGCTCCGGTCCGCCGCAACCGCCGCTCTCGCAGGCACTGGGCATCACCGGTTGAGGGCGTTGCTCGGGATCGCCGAGGTTGATGACGTCGAGATGCCGCATCATGCGCCCTCCTGCCCGCTCTCGGCCATCTGCCGGAGCACCGTGGTTCCGCCATAGCTGGGTGCGGTTCCGGCTGGTCCTTGCGTCGGGGAATAGCCCGGCCGCTTCTTCGCCGAGCGCGAGCGGACGATCTGGAAACCAGGCCGCAGCAAGTACCAGATTGGGGCGCTCCAGATATGCACGAGCCGGGTGAACGGCGTAATCACGAACAGCGTCAATCCGAGAACGATGTGCAGCTTATAGACAAGCGCCACGCCGGCGATGCTAGCGGGTGCGGCCGGGTCGAACGTCAGCACGCCCTGTGCCCAGCTCATGAAGCGCAACATCTCGCTGCCGTCGAGGTGCTCGATCGTCCAATAGGTGGTGAGGATGCCGAGCACCAGTTGAAGCCACAGCAGGACCAGCACCATGATATCGCCCCACGATGAACTGCGCCGGATGCGAGAATCGAACAGACGGCGGTGCAGCAGAAGTGTGCAACCTACGAAGGCGGCGACACCTGCGAGCCCTCCGACAACGAGCGCCGCGATCTGCTTGAAGCCGTGGCCAATGCCTAACGTGTCGATCACCGTTACCGGCGTCAGCAGGCCGACCAGGTGGCCGACCAGCAGTATCAATATGCCCATGTGAAAAAGGTTGGAGCCGAGCATCATCTGCTTGCGCCGCAGGAACTGGCTCGATTGCGCGCGCCAGCTGTACTGCGCCGCGTCGAAGCGCATGATGCTACCGACCACCAGGACGGTCACCGCAAAATAGGGATACCAGCCGAACGCCAACTGGTTCAGGAAATCGTTCATTGACCGGCCTCCTTGCTGACGGGGCGATTCGACGCCCTGATCTTTGCGACCGCGCCCGTGGGGCCGCCCATCTCGTGCGCAGCGGCGACGTTGAACGTCACAGGCGCCTCTTCCCATTCTTCGTCGATCCTGGCCGGATCCTCGTCCGGTTCGCGTTGACGGACTTCGGCCAGGGCATCGTCGTCAAGCTTGCCTCCGCCCAGAGCAACGAGTGCGTGGAATATGCCGGCGTAGGGCGTCTCACGCCTATCGAGCCGCTCTGCTAGCGCCGCAAAGACGTGGGCGGGCTGCGCCAGCATCTCGCGGGCTTCGGCTGGTTCGAGGCTCGAGGCGAATTCGAGGAAGACGGGCACAAAATCGGGGAGCTCTGTGGTGTCGAGATAGAAGCCGGCGTCGACATATTGCTGGATCAGGTCGAGCATCGCCTGGCCGCGCTCGCGGCTGTCGCCATGAACGTGCTCGAACAGATGGAGCGACAGCGACCGAGACCGATCGAACAATTCGCTGTAATCGCACTGGAGGTCGAGCAGGTCCCAAGCTTCGACACGGCCGAGCAGCGGCTCCAGCGCCCTGAGCGTTAACGGCGGGAGGCTCCCCTCCCCATGCATTGCTTCCCGTACCTCGCGCGCATGGGCCTGTAGCTCGGCGGTCGGATAACTCAGCAGCGCGGCCAGACCCCGCAGCGTCAATTTCATCGTGCGCTCGTTCATGTCGGCACATCCATCATCGGTTTGCGGGGCGTTCGTTTGACGCCGCCAAACAGGTTGGTCTTGGTCTTGCCGTTGCTGCCTTCGTTGAATCCGAAGCCGGTGGAGCCGCGCAGCACATAGGCATCCTCTTCGAACTCGCGGTGTGCGGTCGGGATGACGTAGCGGTCCTCGTACGCGGCGAGCGCCATTATCCGGTACATCTCCTCCATCCGTGCGCGGGTGAATCCGACCCGTTCGCAGATGGATTCATCTATTCGGCCCTCGACCGTCTTAGCTCGCATGTAGGAGCGCATCGCGAGCATGCGCTCCAACGCGGCGGCAATCGGCACCTCGTCGCCGGCGGTGAGAAGATTGGCAAGGTAGCGCAGCGGGATGCGCAGGCTGGCCACGTCGGGCATTCCATCCTTGACCGAGATCTTGCCCGCTTCCGCCGCCGACTGGATTGGCGACAGCGGCGGCACGTACCAGACCATCGGCAGTGTGCGGTATTCCGGATGGAGCGGGAAGGCGACCTTCCATTCCATCGCCATCTTGTAGACCGGCGAGCGGGTCGCCGCCTCGAGCCACTGCTCGGGCACCCCGTCGCGCCGGGCCTGCTCCTGGACAGCGGTGTCGTAGGGGTCGAGGAACACGCCGAGTTGCGCGGGATAGAGGTCCTTCGGGTCCTCAACCGAAGCCGCCTCCTCAATCCGATCGGCGTCGTAGAGCACGACGCCAAGATAGCGGATACGGCCGACGCAGGTTTCCGAGCAGACCGTTGGCTGTCCGGTCTCGATGCGCGGATAGCAGAAGATGCACTTCTCCGACTTTCCGGTCGACCAGTTGTAATAGATCTTCTTGTAAGGGCAGCCCGACACGCACATCCGCCAGCCGCGGCACTTCTCCTGGTCGATCAGGACGATGCCGTCCTCCGCCCGCTTGTAGATCGCACCCGATGGACAGGAAGCGAGGCAGGAAGGGTTGAGGCAGTGCTCGCACAGCCTCGGCAGGTACATCATGAACGTCTTTTCGAACTGGCCGTAGATCTCCTTCTCGGCCACGTTCTGGAAGTTGTAGTCGTGGCTGCGCTTCTCGAACTCGCCGCCGAGCATGTCCTCCCAGTTGCCGCTCCACTCGATCTTGTTGAGCCGCTCGCCGGTCAACAGCGAACGCGGACGCGCGGTCGGTTGAGCTTGAAGTTCCGGCGCGGATTGCAGCCATTCGTACTCGAACGTGTAGGGTTCGTAGAAGTCGTCGATTTCCGGCAAGTGCGGATTGGCGAAGATCTTGGACAGGATGCGCCACTTGGCGCCTTGCTTGGGCTGGATCTTACCGTTGGCCTTGCGGATCCAGCCACCTTTCCAGCGCTCCTGGTTCTCCCAATCCTTCGGGTAACCGATGCCCGGCTTGGTCTCGACGTTGTTGAACCAGACGTATTCCATCCCTTCGCGGTTGGTCCAAACGTTCTTGCAGGTGATCGAGCAGGTGTGACACCCGATGCACTTGTCGAGGTTGAGCACCATGGCGATTTGTGCGCGGACTTTCATTCTGCGGCCTCCATCTTGCCGGTGCCCCAGTCTGCGGTGCCACCTTCCACGTTCGCGGTGTCGTCGGCCGCTTTGTCGAACCAGTTCACTTCGCTCATCTTTCGCACGATCACGAATTCATCGCGGTTGGCGCCCACGGTGCCGTAGTAATTGAAGCCGTAGGCGAGGTGGGCGTAGCCGCCGATCATGTGGGTCGGCTTCATGTTGATGCGCGTCACCGAATTATGGATGCCACCGCGTTGGCCGGTGACCTCCGATCCGACCGTGTTCACGAGCTTTTCCTGCGCGTGATACATGATCGCCGAGCCCGGCATGATCCGCTGGGAGACGATCGCCCGGGCGGTCAGCGCGCCGTTGATGTTGAACACTTCGATCCAGTCATTGTCGCAGATGCCTGCCGCTTTGGCGTCATCCTCGCTGATCCACACCGTCGGCCCACCCCGGCTGAGGCTGAGCATGATCAGGTTCTCGGTGTAGGTCGAATGGATGCCCCACTTCTGGTGCGGAGTGAGGATGTTGAGCAGTATCTCCGTGTTGCCGTTGGGCAACTTGCCGACGACCTGGTGCACGGTCTTGGTGTCGATCGGAGGCCGCCAGGTGACGAAGCCTTCACCGAACGCCCGCATCCAGTGATGGTCCTGATAAAGCGACTGCCGCCCCGTCAGCGTCCGCCACGGAATCAGCTCGTGGACGTTAGTGTAGCCGGCATTGTAGCAGACATGCTCGCTTTCCAGCCCCGACCAGGTCGGCGAGGAGATGATCTTGCGCGGCTGCGACGCAACGTCGCGGAAACGGATCTTCTCTTCCTCCTTGCCCTCGGCGAGGTGAGTGTGATCGCGGCCGGTCGCTTTTCCGAGCGCCTGCCACGCCTTGACCGCCACTTCGCCGTTCGTCTCGGGCGCGAGCATCAGGATCGTCTCGCAAGCGTCAATATCGTTGTCGATCTTGGGTCGCCCCGCGGTCGGTCCATCGAGCACCCGGCCATTGAGGTCACCGAGCAAGCCGATCTCGTCCTTGGCGTCCCAGTTGATGCCCTTCGAGCCGTTGCCGAGCTTTTCCAGCGCGGGTCCCATCGAGGTGAAGCGAGCGAAGGTCTCCGGGTAATTTCGTTCTACTAGCGCGACGTTGGACATCGTCTTGCCGGGGATCGGCTCGCATTCGCCCTTCATCCAATCCCGCGGCTCGTACGGCTGCGCCAGCTCACCAGGGGAGTCGTGCTGGATCGGGGAGAGGACCACGTCGTGCTCCACGCCGAGCACTTCAGGCGCGATATCGGAGAACTTCTTCGCAATCGCCCGGAAGATGTTCCAGTCGCTCTTCGACTCCCAGGCCGGGTCCACAGCGGCGGACAGCGGGTGAATGAAGGGATGCATGTCCGAGGTGTTGAGATCGTGCTTCTCGTACCATGTCGCCGTAGGCAGCACGACGTCCGAATAGACGCTGGTGGTGGACATGCGGAAATCGATGTTGACCATCAGGTCAAGCTTCCCGACCGGCGCTTCGTCGTGCCAGACGACATCCTGCGGCCGTTCGACCCGCTCCGGATCCTGGTCGGTTCCAACCACGCCGTGCAGCGACCCGACGAGATGCTTAAGGAAGTACTCGTGCCCCTTGCCGCTCGCGCCGAGCACGTTCGAGCGCCAGAAGAACATGTTCCGCGGCCAATTAACCGGGTTATCGGGATCGAGGCTGGACGGCTTGATGTCGCCGGAGCGCATTCCGTCAGCAAGAACCGTGGCGGGGTCAGCGCCGGTTTCCTTGATGTGACGGCCAAGTTCGAGCGGATTGGTTTCAAGCTGGGGGGCTGACGGTAGCCAGCCCATCCTCTCAGCGCGCACGTTGAAATCGATCATGCTGCCCGACCAGTCACCTTCTGGGGCGACGGGTGAGAGGATGTCGGAAATCTTGAGCGTCTCGTAACGCCACTGGTCGGTATGCGCGTAAAAGAAGCTGGTGCCGTTCATCTGGCGCGGCGGTCGCGTCCAGTCGAGGCCGAAGGCAAGCGGTAGCCACCCCGTCGCCGGCCGCAGCT
>CAYTPY010000074.1:0-9799 GCA_964439725.1 uncultured Erythrobacter sp.
CAGCGGCAGCTTCTCGTCCAGGTACCGCATCAGCGGCGCCTTGGGTTCGTATTGCTTGGCCCAGGGAAAGCTCATCAGGCGGACTCCTGCCCGATCACGATCGTGGTGTCGGAAGTGAAAGTGTAATCCGGCACTTCGAGGTTCGTTGGCGCGGGACCCTTACGGATGCGCCCCGCGGTGTCGTAGTGCGAGCCATGGCAGGGGCAGAAATAACCGCCGAACTCACCCTTGTTCTCACCCTCGGCGGCACCGAGCGGCACACAGCCGAGGTGGGTACAGACCCCCATGGTAACGAGGATGTTGCCGTGACCTTCCTTGGTGCGATCGGCCAAGCTCTGCGGATCGCGCAGACTGCCGGCGGGGACCGCCTCGGCGGCCTGGATCTCGGCTGCAGTGAGGTTCCGCACGAAGACCGGCTGCTTACGGAACACGGCCTTAATGGCCATCCCCGGCTCGATCGCCGAGATATCGAGCTCTGTGGTGGACTCAGCCAGAACGTCCTTCGACGGAGCCATCTGACTGATCAGGGGGATCAGAGTGGCTGCACCGCCGATTCCGGCGGCGGAGACCGCGGCGATATTGATGAAATCGCGGCGGCGCACGCCTCCTTCAGCGGCCAGCGCGTCGGGTTGGGCGGTGCCTGTGGTGGTTGCCATTGCCTTGCCTTGCCTGCCGGCCCCCGGTCGGGCGGGCCCGAGCGCGAAACCGAAGAGAATTCGACTAAGCGCGCCCGTACGGGGCCCCCGGGGGCGCGACTTGGCCGGGCTGATAGACGAGCCGACCGGCCATGCCAACAGGCATTTTGGCGGCATTGTGACAGGTTAGCGAGGCAGCCCGATCAGCGAAATTTGCCGCCCATAGTTGGGCGCGCCCCGGTGCGTCGCCCGGCGGTAGGAAAAGAAGCGGGCTTCATCCGCGTAAGTATCGAGTCCAAGCGGCTCGACCCGCTGCACGCCGGCCGCCGTCAGCCGGGCAGCGACATAGCCCTCAAGATCGAACTGCCACCGACCCTCGCGCCCCGGCAAGAACCACCGGTCGTCATGGGCCCCGAAGTTGGCGCGGAAAGCCGCGTCAACTTCGTAGCTGGGCTGCGCGATGGCCGGCCCGATTGCCGCGACAATGTGCGAGCGCGATGCACCGAGGCGTTCCATGGCCGCGACCGTGTTCTCGATCACGCCCCCGTGCGCTCCGCGCCAACCGGCATGAGCAGCACCGACGACACCCGCTGCGGGATCGGCGAACAAGATCGGAGCGCAGTCGGCGGTGACGATACCGAGCAGCAAGCCGGGGTGACGGGTTACCAAGGCATCCGCATGGGGCCGCTGGTCCTGTGGCCACGGCACAATGGCTTCGACGACCTCGGCCGAATGAACCTGATAGGCCGTGGCGAGCGGCGCCCCCGGCAAGACAGCCGCGATCGCCCGGCGGCGGTTCTCTGAGACCGCTTCCACGTCGTCATCGGCGCCATGGCCGACGTTGAGGCCCGCGATGATCCCCTGGGACACGCCTCCGCGTCTGCCGAGGAAGCCGTGCGGTACGCCTGTCAGCCCCGGGGCGCGGATCACCTCTACCGTGTCGTTCAATAGAGAATCATCCAAGGCTGCGACTGACCTGCTCGTACGTATCGCGGCTCAGAAGTGCGGCCGACGCGATCCGCTCGAGTTCCGCACGCATCAAAGCGGCTCGACGCGGCTCGATCCGCCGCCAGCGGCCTAGCGAGGCGACAAAGCGCGCGGCAGTCTGTGGATTGGTCTGATCGAGATTCAGAATGAGGTCGGCGATCAAGCGGTAGCCTTCCCCGCTCGGAGCATGGAACCCCTGCGGAGCCCCAGTGAAAGCCATATAGAGCGAGCGCACTCGGTTGGGATTGCGCAAAGCGAACTCCGGATGACCAGCCAGGGACTTTACATGCTCAAGCACGTTCGGATGCAGCGACTGTGCCTGGATCGCGAACCATTTGTCGATGACCAACTCGTTGCCGCGATAGCGGTTGTAGAAGTCCAGCAGTTTGTGGGTCCGCTCCGCCGTTTCCAGGCCGGCCAAGACCATCAATGCGCCCTGCCGATCGGTCATATTGGTGGCACGGTCATACTGCGCGGCGGCCATAACGCTGGCCCGATCCGGGACTCCTGCAGCCAGAAACATCAAGGCCTGCGTTTTCAATTTGCGCGCACCCCTGGCGGCGGCAGTGCGGCCCTGGCTTTTCGTGCTTGCACGTTGGTGCAGCGCCACCAATTCGCTTTCAAGCGACGCTCCAAGCCAGGCCTTGAGCGCCTCGCGCTCGCGGTGGATGGCTGCGGGGTCGGCGACCGCCATCTGCTCCATCAGGTAGGAATGCCCCGGGAGGATCATCATCTCGCCGCGCATCAGATCGTCGAGCGCTGGATCGACAAGTGCCGCGGCAAAGGCGCTGCGGATCGCCTCGCGTCCGAACGTATGCTGGTCTTCGTCCAACCCCT
This sequence comes from uncultured Erythrobacter sp., assembly GCA_964439725.1. Classification (GTDB taxonomy): domain Bacteria; phylum Pseudomonadota; class Alphaproteobacteria; order Sphingomonadales; family Sphingomonadaceae; genus Croceibacterium_A. The sequence continues at coordinate 2,460 of CAYTPY010000074.1, forward strand.
CGCCGGCGGCTTCACGCAAGTGTCCGATCACAAGATCCTGCATCGCCTCGTAGCGGGCGAACGGATCGTCGTCATGCGCGGCCAGGAACACCAAGTCGTCGGTCGAGATGTCTCGCTGGATGACCACCGGGGCTGAGAACCCGCGGTTGATCGACAGCACCGGAAGCGCAGCGAAGCCAGGGTAGCTGAACACGGCCTCCTCCCGCTCCAGTGTTACGAGTTGCTCCCCCGAATGCCGCCTCGTCGCGCCGTCGAACAGTGCCAGCTTGAGCGGGATCGGCACCGGCTTCTTTTCGGGCTGTCCCGGCGTCGCCGGCGTTTCCTGCGCCAAATACAGCCTGGCGACATCTCCCTCATGCTCCAGCCGCACCCTCACCCGAGGCGTGCCGGCTTGCGAGTACCACAGTCGGAATCGCCCAAGATCGAGCCCTGCGCCCTCCTCGATCGCCCGGATGAAGTCTTCGCACGTCGCGGCCTGACCATCATGGCGGTCGAAATAGAGGTTGCAGCCGGCGCGGAACCGTTCCTCGCCGGCTAGAGTGCGCATCATGCGCAGGACTTCGGCACCCTTGTTGTAGATCGTGGCGGTGTAGAAGTTGGATATCTCGCGATAGCTGTCAGGGCGGATCGGGTGAGCCAACGGGCCCGAATCCTCTGGAAATTGCACGGCGCGCAGGACGCGCACGTCCTCGATCCGCTTAACCGAGGCCGAGCCCATGTCCTGGCTGAACAGCTGGTCGCGCAGCACGGTGAAGCCTTCCTTGAGGCTGAGTTGGAACCAGTCGCGGCAGGTGACGCGGTTACCCGACCAGTTGTGGAAGTACTCGTGCGCTATCACCCCTTCGATCGCATCGTAGTCGCCGTCGGTGGCGGTCTCCTCGTCGGCCAGCACGTACTTCGTATTGAAGACGTTGAGCCCCTTGTTCTCCATCGCCCCCATGTTGAAGTCGCTGACTGCGACGATGTTGAAAGTGTCGAGGTCGTATTCGCGGCCGAACACCTCCTCGTCCCACTTCATCGAGCGTTTCAAGGAATCCATGGCGTGCTGCGTGCGCGGCAGGTCCCCTTCGCGCACCCAGATGGCGAGATCGACCGTACGGCCGGACATTGTGGTGAAGCTGTCGTGGTTGGCGACAAGATCGCCGGCGACCAGGGCGAAGAGATAGCTCGGTTTCGGCCAGGGGTCGTACCACTCGGCCCAGTGCGTGCCATCTGGCCCTTCGCCTTCCGCTTCACGGTTGCCGTTCGACAGCAGCACCGGAAAAGTCGCTTTGGGGCCGCTCATCCGCACGCGATAGATAGACAGTACGTCGGGCCGGTCGGGAAAGAAGGCGATGCGGCGGAAACCCTCAGCCTCGCACTGCGTGCAAAGCATGCCGTTGGAGGCATAGAGTCCCATCAACTGCGTATTGTCAGAGGGCCCAATCTCGGTGGTGATCTCGATCTGGTGGCTTTCGCCGGCGAGCGGCACGATCAGGTCGTCACCGTCGAGGCTCCAAGAATTGACCGTCTGACCATCGACTACGACCTCGAGCGGAACCAGGCCGTCGCCGTTGAGGCGAAGCGTGGCGCTGGGCAGCGCCTTGGCGTTGCGGTGCACAGTTAGAGCGGACCGGACGCGGGTGCGCTCCAAGCCTAGATCGAAAGTGAGGCTGACTTCTGGCAGCAGCCAGGGGAACGGCACGTAGGCCTCGCGGCGGATCAGCGGGGGCTCGACCGGTTCCGGGGCCGCGTCCGCCATCTTCGGATTGCCATCAGGGGTGGAGGGGGTTCGCGCTACATCCATCATCTGAGTCTTTAGGTGCTTTCACCGCTTCATCCAACGCGTAGAACGCGCGCATGGCCCATTTGCTGATCTTTGGCCTCGGCTACTCGGCCAAGCGCATCCGCGCCGCGACGGAAGCTCTCGGCTGGCGCGTCACGGCCACCGGACAGGACGGCGAATTGGAGTTCGCCGACAAGGAGCGCGTCAGAGCGGCCGTCGCGCAAGCCAGCCACGTTCTCTCCTCCGTGCCGCCCACGCAGGACAGCGATCCCGTGCTGGAACGGTACGGAGAAGCCTTGACCGCCTTGGCCGAGCGCGGAGGCTGGATCGGCTATCTCTCCTCCACCGGCGTCTACGGCGACAGTAAAGGCGCTTGGGTCGATGAAAACGCGCCGGTGGGCGGCGGCCGCCGTTCCGCCCGTGCCGGGTGCGAAGGCCGATGGTTGGAGCGGGGCGGGCGGGTGTTTCGGCTGCCGGGTATCTACGGGCCCGGCCGGAGCCCGCTCGACCGCGTCCGTCAGGGCACCGCTCACCGTATCGACCTGCCAGGCCAGGTGTTCAGCCGGATCCATGTCGACGATCTCGCCGCGGGGGTTGTGGCAGCCTTTGACGCTCCGCCGGGTCCTTACAATCTCGCCGACGAGTTGCCCGCCAGCCAGAGCACGGTGATCGAGGAAGCCTGCCGCCTGCTCGCCGTCGCACCGCCACCGGTGCAGGAACTCGACGAAGCCGGGCTCAGCCCCGCAGCACGTGCTTTCTACGAGGAGAACCGCCGCGTCGCGAACGGCAAGGCCAAGCGCGTGCTCGGCTGGCGGCCGCGGTATCCGAGCTATCGCGAGGGCCTGCTGGCGATCCTCAGACGGACTTCGCTCTGAGCGCGATCAGCAGGCCGACCAGGGCCAATCCGCAGCCTACAATGGCCAGCGTGGACCAGCGATAATCTTCGAACCAGGTAGAAAGCAGCATCGCGACGATCACCACCAGCACGTTGTGATAGGCGGCGCGGCCGGCGCCGATCTCACGGATGATCCGGTAGTAGAGCGGGAACGTGACGACGGAACCCGCGAACGCGAGGTAGGCGGTGCCCAGCCAGTACTGCGTATCCGTCGGCAGCACCGGAGGGCCGGCGGTGGCGAGTGCGAAGGCCACATCGATCAGTGTGCCGTAGAGCATCGACCAGGCGACCAGCGTCATCAGCGGCACCTGGCGGCCCGTGGACCCGGCTTGGATCACGTTGGAGATCGACGCCGCCAGCATCGCGCCGAGCGCCAGCCAGATGCCTAGCGCGACATTGCCGCCCAGTCGCGCCTCACGCGTCTCGTTGAGGAGCAAGAGAGCGATCCCGCCGATCGCAATCGCGCTGCCTAGCGCAAACCGGCGGGTGATCGGCTGCCTCAGCAGCACGCGGCCGAACACCGCGTTAGGCACTATCATCAGCCCGATCATCACTGCAACGATGCCCGAAGTCAGGTGCAGCTCGGCCTGATAGACCAGATTGTAGTTGCCGCAGAACTGGGCCAGCCCAATGACGAGCGCAAGTCCATGCGCGCGTTTCGCCATGGTCAGGCTGCCCCCGGATGCTATCGCCAGTGCGAACATGCCTATCGTCGCCAGCACGAAGCGCCAGGCGACCGACCAGGCAGGCGGAACGCCGTCGATCTGCCCGGTGATGACGATCCAGGTCGAGCCCCAGATCAGCGCGATCAGCAGGAACGGAAGTGCGATGCGCGGCCGCAGCAGCGCATGCGGCGGAGCCTCGGTCACAGGCTCGCGATTGCCCGTGCGAGGGCCTGCGCGTGCTCCTGGAGTGTATCCCACGCGGCGACGAAACGCGCCGCCCCCGGACCCCAGTCATAGAAGCCGAAGCCCTGCGCCCGCAGCGCCTCGCGCTCCGCAGACGTGCAGCGCAGGAACACCTCGTTCGCCTCGACCGGATGAAGCAGCCGCTCGCCCGCCGCGCCGGCGATCTCCGTGGCGGCAGCGTTGGCAGCGCGGGCGTTGGTGAGCCACAGATCGCCTTCCAGCATCGCCAAGACCTGCGCAGCGAGGAAGCGGCCCTTCGATTGCAAGTGCCCGGCCCGCTTGCGGCGGTACCGGGCTACATCGGCTAGGGCCGGATCGAAGAACACGATCGCCTCGGCGCTCATCGCCCCGTTCTTGACGCAGCCGAAGCTGAGAGCATCGATGTCGCCGCAGGCCTCGGCGGGCGCGCAGCCAAGAAAGGCTGCGGCGTTGGCGAAGCGCGCGCCGTCCATGTGAAGCTTGAGCCCGCGCTCACGCGCGGACGACGTCAAGGCGGCAAGCTCGTGTGGGTGATAGCTGCGCCCGTATTCGGTGGCCTGGGTGAGCGACAGCGCGTGTACCTGGACCTGGTGCACGTCGTTTCGGATCGCATCAAGCGTAGCGGTCACGGTGGGAGCAGTTAGCTTCGCGCCCTCGCCATCCGCGAGCACCAGCTTGGCGCCGTGCAGGTAGAAGCCTGGCGCCCCGCCTTCGTCTATCTCGATATGAGCGTCGCGATGGCAGAGCACAGCGCCGTGCGGTGCAACCATCGTAGACAGCGCCAGGCAATTGGCCGCCGTACCGGTCGCCACCCAAAGCGCGGTGACGTCGCGGCCGAACAAGGTGGAGAACGCCTCGTCGAGTTGGCGGCTCAGCGTATCAGTATCATAGGGGCTGTCGGCCGCATCGGCGCGCTGCAGCGCCTGCCATATGTGCGGATGAACTGAGGCCGCGTTGTCCGACAGGAACTGCATCGGAACGCCATGGCTTGCCCGCGGGTTAGGCGCAAGAAGGAGACGAATGCGTGTCAGAAGCCATCGCGGTCACCCGAAGCAACGAGACCAGCCACGGCGCCTACCGCGCCGAACTTCCGGGTATTGATCGGCCAGCCGAACTTACCTGGGAGGCGCTCGGCCCGCTGCGAATCGTCGATCACACGTTCGTGCCGCCGGAAATGCGCGGCCGCCGAGTCGCGCAGCAATTGGTGGAAGCGTTGGTCGAGGATGCCCGGGCCGAACGCTTCAAGATCGTGCCGCAATGCAGCTACGTCGCTGCCCTGTTCCGCCGCCACCCGGAGTGGAGCGACCTTCTCGCCGAGCCAGACAGCTGAGTCAGCCGGGCAGTCTAGAAAAGTCGACCGACACGATGCTGTCCAGGATCGCGCTTCGAATGCAGCGCGCTTCCTTGAGCGGAATGCCGGCGATCTCGAGAGTGCCCCCGGCGATGCCGAGCTTGAGATCGGCATAGCCGCGCCGCCGCGCCAGCGGACCTTGCCGTATCTCGACAGACTGCAGCTTCACCCTTGAAGCAATGTCCAGAGTGGGCGCTAGCCATCCCCGGCGGACATAGATGTGGCGTCTATCGACGGCATGACGATCATGACGCCACAGGTAGTACCCTCGCCCTGCCGCTAACGCCGCGAGCAGCACCAGCGCGGCCGAGACGAGCAACGGCATCGCCGGGTCGAGCTCCAGAGAGGAATTGAGCGCCGCCAGCACGGCAGCCGCGGTAATGAGCGGCACCGCCGCGAGCGCGGCCTGATCGAAGCGATGTCTCGCACTGGGCCGATGCCAGTCCGTATCAGCTGTCGGCAAGTCGAACCCCGTAACTTCGACGACCGGTGCGATCTCGTCCATCCGCGCGAATGGCGCCACGACATGGTGGCCCGCCTTGGCATCCCGTGCGAGGCTGACCACGCTTAGGCCATGCCAGCCGAAGCGGCGGCGCACGATACCGGTAGTCACCCTCAGCGCCTGCACACGGTGAAGCGGCATGACCACGTCGGTGCGAGTGAGCAGCCCGCGGCGACGCCGCAGGCCCTTTGGCGTGTGTTCCAGCGTGAAGCCGTAGTCGCGCAGAACCGTTCGAGCGAGGCCAGTGACCAGACCGACCACCCCAAGCAAGCTTAGCGCGATCCCAACACCGATCACCTGCGCTACGAAGCCCAGCGCCTGCAGCCAATGGCCTGGTCCGGCGGCTAGGTCAGTCCAGGCCTTGGGGTCCCAGATCTCGAACGGCAGCAGGAAGTCCAATTGCTGGGTCGCACCGGCCAATACGGCAAAAACCACCAGCGAGAACTCGAACAGGCCGAACGTCAGCAGGCGCTTGTCATCCATTGCGAATAGCAGGCGGCCGTCATCCTCGGCGATCACCTCAGCCGTTCCAGAGACATGCGCTTCTCCGCTCTTGCGGGCGCGCACCGTCTCCCGAAGCTCCGCGCCTTCGGCCTCGGTGACGTACTGAATTTTCAGTTCGTCTTTGCCGCCCGCGCCGGTCTCGAACTTGACCTCGACCATGCCGAACAGCCGGGGGATCAGCGCCTGCTCCAGACTCACGTCCTGAATGCGCTCGTACGGCACGGATCGAGCGGTGCGGTTGAGCAAGCCTTGCTCGACGCGGATGTCACCGTCTCCGACTTGATAGCGGAAGCGGCGCCACGCCACCCAGCTGAACAAGAACGTGAGACACACCCCCAGGCCGACGACAGGCACCACGTACAGGGCGGTCCGCTCGGCGGACGTACCGAAGAAAGCAGCGGCCATGGGCAAGAGCAAGTGCCGCAGGTTCATCACCGCGCCGACCAGGAAGCCGAGGGGGTTCGTCCGCCGCCACTCGCCTGGGGCCGACCCAGCGAATTCGCTCACACCGTCTCGCGTTTCACGTGGGTGCGAATTTCTTCGCGCATTGCCATCGCGTCGTCATGGCCGAGGCCCGGCAGCGACACCGACGAGTTATGGTTACCGGCGGTGTGCAGCACCAATGTGCTGAGGCCATAGAATCGCTCGATGGGGCCCTGCTGAACATCGATATGCTGGACCCGGCCGAACGGCACCACCGTGTCGGACCGGAAGAGCAACCCGCGCACTACACGCAGGCGGTCCGGGCCCATCTGATATCCGCGCGCATGATACCGCCGCAGCGGCGCGCGCAAGACCAGGTACAGTGCTACCAGGAGGAGCGGCGCCAGAAACGAGCCGTGAGGCAACGCATTGGCGCCTTCGAGGAGCAGCGCACCGATAACGAAAGGCAACAAGAACACCACCGTGCCCAGCCGCACGGCTTTGACGTAGTTGGGATGCAGCGGTGTGAGCTCTTCCCCGTCCATAGTGCCCTAGATGGACAATACACTTGCCCATGGCAAGCTAAGACGGGGAATGGTGCTGCTGGGGAGGATTGAACTCCCGACCTCACCCTTACCAAGGGTGCGCTCTACCACTGAGCTACAGCAGCACGGGAGAGGCGCGCGCTATTGTCGCGCAGGGGCGTCGTGTCAAGCCAAGCTTGAGGCGTGAGCCAGATAGCGGCAAAGGCGTAGCGTATGAGTGAACCGAAGCAGGGCCTTACCCGCGAAGAGCGGCTCGCCGCCAAGCTGCGCGAGAACCTGCGTCGCCGCAAGGCGCAAGCCCGCGCCTTGGAAGAACAGCAGGGGGAAGCCCTTTCCAAAGAGGAACCGCCTCGCTAACGCGTGGCGCTCCCGTCACCGCAGGAGCGCCTTTCTTGCCCACGCTGATCCTCGTCCGCCACGGCCAGAGCCAGTGGAACCTGGAAAACCGCTTCACCGGCTGGTGGGACG
>CAYTPY010000075.1:0-9664 GCA_964439725.1 uncultured Erythrobacter sp.
ATCACGCCGTGGGCCGTAATCAGCACGTTCCAAGTATGGAGCTGCTGATCGAAGTCCATCGACCCGCCATTCAGCCACGCCGTCACCTGGCCCATCAGCTGCACGCCAGGCTCGGCAAGCTCTGCCCGCATCAGGCCGGAGATCGCCCCGCCCACGACGCCGGCGAAGATCGAGAAGATCAGGTAAAGAGTCCCGATGTCCTTATGGTTCGTGGACATGAACCAGCGGGCAAAAAAGCCGGGCTTGTGATCGGCATCGTGATGATGCTCGTCCGTATGAGCCTGGAAGGTATCGGCGGTGGTAGCCATGTCTCTTGAACCTTGAAGTCTAAATACGTTTCAGCGCGAAAGCTCAGGCTTCCTGGCCCGGAGCGGTGTCCTCGGTCGGCGGCGCACCGGCACCCGGCGCCCCTTCGATCGAGGATTCCGGCTCCTGCAGCGGCGTTTCCGGAGCCGGGGCCGTCGGATCCGGCTCACCCAGAGTACCACCCTTTGACCGGACCCAAGCTTCGAACTGCGGCCGCGGCACGGCTTCGATCGCGATCGGCATGTAAGCATGGCGAGCACCGCACAGCTCCATGCATTGGCCGTAATAGATGCCCGGCTCCTTGATGAAGAGCATGCGCTCGTTGATCCGGCCCGGAACCGCGTCGATCTTGAACCACAGCGACGGGATACCGAAAGAGTGGATCACGTCGGCGCCTGTGACCTGGATGCGGAGCGGCTCACCGGCCGGCACGACCATGCGGTTGTCCGCAGCCAGCTGCGCCGGCTCCCCGCGCGCGATGGCCTCGCCTTCGTCCAGCATGTTGGAGATTATTTCGAGGTCGCCGTTGTCGGGATAGGAATAGCCCCAGTACCATTGGTAGCCAGTCGCCTTCACCGTCAGCGCATCCGCGGGCGGGCTTTCGTACTGCCGAGCCAGCAGCGTGATCGACGGTATCGCGATAACCACCAGCAGCAGCACCGGCACCACCGTCCAGGTTACCTCGATCAGAGTGTTATGGCTGGTCTTCGAGGGAACCGGGTTCGACCGGCGATTGAAGCGCACTGCGACCCAGACGAGCAGCGCCAGGACGAGCAGACAAATCGCGGTTATGATCGGCATCAGAATTGCGTCGTGCATGAACAGCGCAAACTCGCCGTCGGCGGAATACTGCTCCTGGAACGTCAATGCACCGCTTTCCGGCGCGCCCTTGATCCACTCAGGTCCGAGCGGCGTATAGCCGGACCCATCTGCGGTCGTCGCTTGCACCGTAGAGCCCTCGGCAGCCTCGGCGGCTGGCGCTGTCGCATCGGCGACATTCGGCGCGCGGGCGTCGGCGGCCGGAGCCTCCGCGCTTGATTCGGTGGGCTGAGACACCGCCTGCGGCGCGGCCGCAAGGCTCACCTGCGGAGCCGCAAGCAAAGCCAGAAAGGCAGCCAGCGTGGGAAGAATGTGCAACCGGTTACGGGCGAACTCGCCGAGCTTCATTGTCTGCCGCTTTCCGTTCTGACTGGGCGCGCGGGGCCGTGCGGCCCTGCGGAAGGGCCAGGATTTGCCGGGCCTATACGCCCGCTTGCCCCCTGCCTCAAGCGCTTCTAGGGAGAATTTTCGCGGCGCTCGCGACGGGGACGGCGGAGCCACTCCCATAAACCGCTCGCGCGTGCGACCCCGGTGCATCGAAAGGCCGTTTTCCCGCCATGACCGAAGAAGAAGTTCTAGCCGAATTCCGCGCCAGCCGCGCGTTGCTTGAAGGTCACTTCGTCCTCTCCTCGGGACGCCATAGTTCCTATTATCTGCAATGCGCGCGGGTCCTGATGGACCCGGAGCGCGCCAGCCGGCTCGCTCTCGGCCTGGCCCAGGCGCTCCCCCGCGATCTGCGCAGTCAGGTGCGCAAGGTTGTTTCCCCGGCGATGGGCGGGATCATCATCGGCCACGAGATGGGTCGCGCGCTCGGTGTCGAGGCGATCTTCCTCGAACGTCCCGAAGGTACGTTCGAGCTGCGCCGCGGGTTCGAGATTGCCGAAGGCGAAAAGGTGCTACTGGTCGAAGACGTCATCACCACGGGCTTGTCCAGCCGCGAAGCGATCAAGGCGGTCGTCGCGGCTGGAGGAAAGGTCATTGCGGCAGCGGCCCTCGTCGACCGGACAGGGGGCTCCGTCGATCTGGGGGTGCCGTTCCATCCGCTCGTGACCCTTAGCTTCCCGACTTATGACGCAGACGGGATTCCGGCCGAACTGGCCGCCATCCCCGCTACAAAGCCGGGGAGCCGCAAGAAGTGAGCGCCGCGCGCGACGCTGATCGGCTCCGGCTGGGCGTCAACATCGATCACGTTGCCACAATCCGCAACGCGCGCGGCGGAGACCATCCCGACCCAGTCCGCGCCGTCGAAATCGTCGCGGCGGTAGGCGGCGATGGTATCACTGCGCACTTGCGCGAAGACCGGCGCCACATCCGCGACGAAGATCTGAAACGCATTCAGGAAGCCGCCGACCTCCCGCTTAACCTGGAGATGGCGGCGACCGAAGAGATGGTCGAGATCGCGCTCCGACATCTCCCCCACGCCGCCTGCATCGTGCCGGAGAAGCGCGAGGAGCGCACCACGGAAGGCGGCCTCGACGCCGCCGGTCAGCACAATCACTTGCAGCCCGTCGTCAGCCGCCTGCGCGATGCGGGCATCCGCGTCAGTCTGTTCATTGCCCCGGACGAGCGCCAGCTTGAGGCGGCTCTCCGGCTCGGAGCCCCCGTCGTCGAGTTTCACACCGGCGAATACGCCCATGCGACCGGCGACCAAGTCGCAATCGAGCTCAAGAAGATCGCCGACATGGCCGCTCTCGCCGCCAAGAACGGCATCGAGCCGCATGCGGGCCACGGCCTGACTTACGACAACGTGCAGCCGATCGCCGCCATCCCGCAACTCGCCGAGCTCAACATCGGCCACTACCTGATCGGCGAGGCGGTTTTCGTGGGGCTGGAACCAGCGGTGCGCCGCATGCGCGAACTGATGGACGCCGTGCGGTGATCATCGGCATGGGCTCCGACCTCTGCAACATCGAGCGCATTCAGGCCGCGCTCGACAGGCACGGCGAGCGGTTCGAACGGCGCTGCTTCACAGAGATCGAACGAGCCAAGGCAGCCCGGCGCCCGCACACCCGTGCAGGCACTTATGCCAAGCGGTTTGCTGCAAAGGAGGCCTTCTCCAAAGCTGTTGGCACCGGGTTCTTCCAGGGCGTCTACATGAAGGACATCGGGGTGGTGAATCTGCCTTCCGGCGCGCCGACGCTACGTCTTGAGAACGGGGCGGCGAGACGTCTGGCGGAGCTTACGCCGCCCGACCACGAAGCGCATGTCCATCTCACGCTTACCGACGATCATCCGTGGGCCCAGGCCTTCGTCGTCATAGAAGCACGGCCGAGATGAACGAACCCGATGGGAATCCCGCGGCTACGCCGGAGCCCGACGACACCCCGCCCCGCAAAGACAAGAAGAAAATCAACTGGCTTGCCGAGGTTCGCGGGCTCGCTTTGATGCTGCTTGGCGTGCTCGCCTTCCACACGTTGATCGCCAAGCCGTTCTACATCCCCAGTGCCTCGATGATGCCGAACCTCCTGGTCGGCGACCGGTTGATCGTCACCAAGTACCCTTATGGCTGGAGCTGGGTCTCGGCCTCGTTCCACCTGTTGCCGCGCAGCGACTGGCGGATCGCTCCGCGCGATCCCGAGTATGGTGACATCGTCATCGCCGTGCCGCCCGATCGGGCCGAGGACTATATCAAGCGCGTCGTGGCCCTTCCCGGCGATCGCATCGCACTCGTCGACGGACAGATCATCCTTAACGGCGAGCCTGTTCCCCAGGAAGTCGAACCGCCGGTGCGGATCCCCGCCGCCGATCTGCAGATGTGCGACGGCGTACCGTGCCTCACCCCGTTCGAGAACTACCGCACCCGGCTGTCCGATGGCAGCACGGTCTACGAACCGCCAACCTACCGCGAGACGCTCCCCAACGGCGCCAGCTACCTGATCATCGATCACATCCGCAGCACATTGGGCGACAATTACCCCGAAACGGTGATCCCGGAAGGCCACGTCTTCCTGATGGGTGACAACCGCGACCATTCGGCCGACAGCAGGGTCGACGCCGCGCCTTTCGGCAACGGTCTGGGCGGTGCCGTACCGATCTCGAGTGTGGGCGGCCGCGCCGAGATCATCACCTTCTCGCTCAACGGCAGCGCGGGCTGGAACCCGTTGAGCTGGCTCAACGCATTGCGCACGGAACGGGCCTGGACCACTCTGCGCCCCGCGTTGCGCGATACCGGAAAGGCAACGGATGGCCAGGAATAGAGCGGAAGACGAGGAGCCCCTCGACGAACGCGCCAGCCCGACCCGGATTTCGAGTCCGGCGCTGCGCTTCGAAGCGCAGCGCGCTCTGGTGTGGGTCGCAGTCGTGGGCATCGCGGTGCTCGCCATCTACATTGCCCAGGCCCTGCTGGTGATCTTCGGCGCGCTGGTGTTCGCCGCGATGCTCGACGGGGGTGCGCGCCTGCTCGGCCGCTTCCTGCCGATCGGCCGCGGCTGGCGGCTCGCTCTCGTCGCTATTCTGGCTGTCGCCTTCCTCGCCTGGCTGGTTCAGTTTGCCGGCTCGCAGATTTCGCGCGAAGCTGCCCAGTTGCCGCAGATCATCGAGGCACAGGCGACGCGCCTGGTAGCCTGGCTCGAAGCGCAAGGCTTCGCCATCGACATCAGCAGCGTGCAAAGCGTCATCGGGCAGCTGGCATCGGGGGTCGGCACGATTACCCGCGCTATCGGCGGATTGGTCGGCGCCCTGACCACGCTGTTCCTGATTGCGATCATCGGCATCTATGTCGCGCTCGAGCCGCGCCTTTACGAACGCGGCCTCGCTTGGATGCTGCCGCGCGAGCAGCGCGAAGATTTCCACTATACCGCCTCGCGCATGGCCTTCACGATGCGCCGTTTGATGGCTGGCCGCCTCGTGGGCATGGCCTTCGAAGGCGTGTTCACGTACTTCATGCTCAAGATATACGGCGTCCCGATGGCGGCATTGCTGGCGATCCTGACCGGCCTCCTGGCATTCATACCTAACGTCGGGGCGCTGATCGCCGGCGTACTGATGGTCCTCGTCGGCTTCTCGGGCGGAGTCGAAATGGGGCTCTACACGATCCTGGTTTATCTCCTGGTCCAGACGTTCGACGGCTATGTCGTGATCCCGTTGATCGCCAAGAAGACAGTCGATCTAGCTCCTGCCCTGGTGCTCGGGGCGCAGCTGATCATGGGCGTTCTGTTCGGCATCATCGGCCTGTTCCTCGCCGATCCGCTGATGGCGATGATCAAAGTCGCGCTCGAGCGCCGGTCGGAACACAACGAGGAAGCGGAACAGCGCCAGATCGCCGCGGAGACCCATGGCCCGTAAGTTCCTCTATGGCGTCGCGATCTTTCTGGTTCTGCTGATCGTGGGAGCGTTCGCGCTGCGCATCTGGGGTGACGATCTGGCGCAAGTCGCTCTCGTTCCGACCGCCGACTTCGTCGAGCAGGATCCGCTGACGGAGAACGCCTATCGCGATCCGGCCATGTGGCTCTCGCACCCCGACCTGCCGCAAGCGAACGATCCGGCCCGCTGGCAGCCGGAAGGCGCCACGCTGCCTGACGGAGATACGCCCGCGTTCGCGGTCTTCTTCGTCCATCCGACCAGTTATCTGGAACGCGCGCAATGGAATGCGCCGCTCGATGATGCGCAGTCTCAGCAACGCGCCCGTACGTTCCTGCGCGGTCTCGCCAGTCCGTTTGCCAGCGCGACCGAGATCTGGGCGCCGCGCTATCGCCAGGCGACTTTCGGGGCATTCCTGACCAGCGAGCCTGAAGGCCAGCAGGCTATCGATGCCGCTTATCGCGATGTCGCGCTGTCGTTCGATTACTTCGTCGGGAATGTCGGAGAAGACCTGCCGATCGTTCTCGCCGGCCACAGCCAGGGCGCGCTCCACCTGATCCGGCTGCTGCACGAGAAGGTCGTGGGCAGCCGGCTCCAGACCCGGATCGCCGTGGCCTACGCGGTGGGCTGGCCGATTTCGATCGAGCACGACTTGCCCGCCCTCGGCCTGCCAGCGTGCGAGACGGCAGAACAGGCCGGATGCCTGATGAGCTGGTCGAGCTTCGCGGAGCCCGCGGAGCCTGGCCGCTGGCTGCAACACTATCGCAATTCACCCGGTCTCGACGGCCAGCCGCGCGGCGACAGTTCGATCCTCTGCAGCAATCCGATCGCCGGGGAAGCCGGTGGTAGCGCCGAGGCCTCTGCTAACCTCGGGACGCTCAAGCCCAATGCCGACTTGTCAGCGGGCGAACTGATTCCGGCCGCCGTTCCGGCCCGCTGCGGTCCCTCCGGCTTGCTATTGATCGGCGATCCGCCCGAACTTGGTCCTTATGTCCTGCCCGGCAACAACTACCACGTCTACGACATCCCGCTGTTCTGGCGGAACGTCGAGGCCGATGTCTTGCGCCGCGTCGCCGCCTGGACGGCGCGATGACCGGCAAGCCGCTGATTAGTGAGCAGGCCGGCGACTTCCGTGAGGTGCTGCCGGGTGGCGGCGTGCTGATGGGGCTGGACCTGGGCACCCAGACGATCGGAACCGCTTTCTGCGATGCAGGGTGGAGCTTCGCCAGCGCAGGCAAGACACTGCCGCGCGGCAAGTTTTCCCGAGATCGCGCGGTGCTGGAAGCGCTGGTCGCCGAGCGGCGAGTCAAAGGTCTCGTGGTCGGCCTCCCGCTCAACATGGACGGCACGTCCGGCCCGCGGGCCCAGGCCAGCCGCGCGTTCGCCCGCAATCTCGCCGAAGCGCTGGCCCTGCCGGTGCTGCTGTGGGACGAGCGCTGGTCCACGGCGAGCGCCGAACGGGCGATGATCGATCAAGACATGAGCCGCGCCAAGCGCGCCGAGCGCATCGACAGCCACGCCGCCGCGGTGATTCTCCAGGCGGCGATCGATCGGCTCGCCGGAGGCGTACTATAAAGAGGCGCTGCGAGCTTCTGTTCGCCTGCTCCGCCGCGGCAACGAATGGCTAACGCATCCTGGCTTCTATCGCTCTTCCCCCAGCACCAGTTCCACGACCAAGCCCTCCGGCGTTTCGCCCACCCGAGGCAGTTCGCGGCGCACGGCATCTGCACGCGCTCGATCGAGTATCGCCGTGGGCACCCCGGGTTCGAACAGGACATAGTCCGCGCGTCCGAGCCAGCGCGCCTGGCGCAGCGTCAAATCCTCGGGATCGTGGCTGGTGAGCACGATGCGCACCGGCTCAAGGTCAGTGCCATCACCGCTGTCCGCAAGCCAGGGTTGAAGACGGACGATCGCATCTTCCTTCAAGGGATCGAGCACGCCGCCTTCTTCCAGCGCGGCATCGAGGGCCCGTCGCCGGTCGACCGCCGCCGGCCAGCGGGTTTGCAGCATTTCACGTGCGGCATAAAGCGCCTCGGCCAGCCGCCCGAGGCTGGCCGGCAGCATAGCCTCGAGGCGCAGCCGCAGGTGCTTTGCCAAGCCGGCCGAGGTTCCGTCCGTCCCGATTGCGATCAACACCGGATCGCGGTCGAGGATGCTGGGCGTCGTGAAATCGCATAGCTCGGGCCGATCGACCACGTTGACCAAGAGTCCCGCAGCGCGCAGACGTGCCGCCTCCGCTTCGCACAGCGCCGGATCGTCGTGAGCGACGAACGCCAGGCGCGCTCCGCTCGCCGCATCGGACTGTACTTCGCCCCCGGCGCGTTCGACCAGCCGGCGCTTGGCCTCGGCGGCTTCGCCCTGACCCAGAACGACAACCGGCTTGCCAGCAATACGATGAAACAGCGGCAGGGCTCTCATGCCGCCAGCTTACCCGTTCGCCGCGGGCCTGTCGAAGAACCTCAGTCGAGCCACTCCGGCACCCGCTCGGCAGCGGTGATTGCTTCGGGAAGGATGCGGTCGGCCACGACGGCGAACTTGTCACCATCGACCATGACTTCGGCAACGAAGCCGCGGCTGTTGTAGCTCGAGGCCATCGTCGCCCCGTAGGCGCCGGCGGTGCGGAAAATCGCCAGGTCGCCCGCCTCGACTCCTTCGATGTCGCGGCCCATCGCAAACGTATCGCCGGTTTCGCAGATCGGGCCGACGATGTTCGCCGTCATCCGCCGGTTCGACGGCTTTACGGTCTCGAAGTCGTGCCAAGCCCCGTAAAGCGCCGGCCGCGCCAAGTCGTTCATCGCCGCATCGACGATCACGAAAGGGTGCACTGCCCCCTGCTTCACCCGCACCACGCGCGTCAGCAGAACGCCGGCATTCCCGGCGATCACGCGCCCGGGCTCGAACATCAGGGTGACGTCCCAACCCTGCGTCACCCGCGCCACCATCGCGCCGTATTCCGCCGGGCTCGGCATCACGTCGCCGGCCTTGTAGGGGACGCCGAGTCCGCCGCCCAAGTCCATGTGGGTGACCGCGTGCCCCGCCGAGCGCAGTGCCCGCATCAGCGCGCCGAGCTTCTCGAACGCGGACTCCAGTGGCGCGAGATCGGCGAGCTGGCTGCCGATGTGCACCGCGAGGCCGCGCATCTCGAGCCCCGGCATCGCCGCCAGCCGCTGGTAAATCTGCTCCGCACGGTTGATCGGCACGCCGAACTTGTTGTCGGCTTTGCCCGTCGAAATCTTGTCGTGTGTGCCAGCGTCGATGTCGGGGTTGACCCGCAGCGCGCAGGGCGCCCGCATCCCGCGGGCTTCGGCCAGCGCGGACAGTTCAGCGCCTTCTTCCTCGGATTCGAGGTTGAACTGGCCGATCCCAGCATCGAGGCCGTGGATCATTTCGCGAGTCTGCTTCCCGACGCCGGAGAACACGATGTCCGCCGCCGGCATCCCGGCTGCCAAAGCGCGCGCCAGTTCGCCGCCTGACACGACGTCAGCGCCAAACCCCTCACGCCGCATCACCCGCAGCACGGCAAGGTTGGGATTGGACTTCACAGCGAACGCGAAGTGCGCCGGGCCGGCCGGCGCAAGGCCCGCACGGAACACCCGCGCGTGCCGCTCCAGTGTGGCGCGCGAATAGACATAGACGGGCGTGCCGACTTCTTCGGCAATTCGCGCAAGCGGAACGTCTTCGGCGTAGAGCTCGCCGTCGCGGAGGTGGAAATGGTCCATGGATCAGCCTTCAGGCGGCAAGTCGAAAGGGTCGTCTTCGCGCGCTTCGGATTCGCGGCGCAGCTCGACATTACGTTCGGGAGCGGCTTGCGGATCGAGCACGAGAAGCTCGGCCGACGTGCGCGGATCGCTGCGTCCGTAGGGCGCGGGCGGCAGCGTATTGCCCGCTGCCGGCTGCAGATCGCGCTGTGCACCGCAACCCGGCAAACCGGTGAGAATCAACACAGCAAAAGGAAGCAGCCGGATCATCTGGCCATCCCTAGCGCTTCGCGCGCCTCGGCGATACGCTCGCGAACTTGCTCAGGCGCAGTGCCGCCGTGACTGGCCCGCCCCGCCACGGAAGCCTCGATAGACAGCGCCTTATAGACGTCCTCCCCAATCCGTGCGTCGATCGCCTGCAGTTCCGCAAGCGGCAATGCTTCCAAGGCAGCGCCGCGGCTTTCCGCCAGCTTCACCGCTGCGCCGGTAATGTGATGCGCCTCGCGGAACGGAATGCCAGCCTCGCGCACCAGCCAGTCGGC
>CAYTPY010000076.1:0-9627 GCA_964439725.1 uncultured Erythrobacter sp.
GCACGGCGGCGTTCTTCGTTGTCGGAGCGATCTGGTACACGGCGCTGTTCGGCCGCGCGTGGCAGCGGGAAGTGGGGTTGAGCGATAGCGAGCTCAAGTCCGGACTGCCGATGCCGCTGATCTTCGGCCTGTGCCTGCTGCTCGAGCTGCTGGTGGTCATGACGCTCGGCCACTTGTTCGCCCGACTCGACCCGAACCCGCGGGCGACGATGATGATTGCAACCGGGTTCGGTCTCACCATCATGGCTCCGGCGCTCGGCATTGCCTACCTGTTCGCGCGCAAGTCGCTCAAGCTGTTCCTGATCGATGCCGGTCATTTCGTTGTCGGAATGGCCGCGGTTGGGGCAGTGTTCGTGTGGCTGGACTGAAGGCTCAATCGCGGTCTTGCTCAGCGGCGGCGGTCGAGCAGATCTCGACGATCAAGTCGCCTTCCTCGAGCGATCGAGCTTCCGTTTCCCAAAAGCCGTACGCGAGCCCGCCGCGGTAAATCCTGAGACCCCGGCCGCAGCTCGCCAGGTCGTCGAGCGAGCGGCCGACCTCCTCGGGCTTCACTGGTCGCTCGATCAGTTGCACGCGGCCATCGACGGAAGCGAGATCGGCCAGGTAATCGGCGATGTGCGCGCCCTGCGCGCTGCCGGCGAGGAGCAGGCCGGTGAAGCGCACCGGATTGATCACGTTGTTGGCACCCGCCTGCCGCGCCAGCAGCTCGTTGTCGGCGGCGCGGATCACCACGCTGATCGGCACGTGCGGTGCCAGATGCCTCGCGGTCAGCACGATCAGGATCGAAGAGTCGTCCCGCCCGGCGGAGACCAGCACGGTCTTCGCCTGGTCGATCCGCACTGCGATCAGGTGTTCGTCGCGGCTCCCGTCGCCTTCGATGACGTTGCAGCCGAGCTGCTCGGCAATTTCGAGCCGTTCAGGATCGGGATCCATCACGACGATGCAGTGCGGGTCCGTGCCGCGTGCGATCAGCTCGTTGACCGCCTCGGACCCCGAGACCCCGTAGCCGAGCACCACGACATGGTCCGACAGCTGCTTCTGGATGCGGGCCATACGCCACTTCTCCCAACCGCGCTTGATGACGAAATTGTACGCCGCCCCAATGAAGATGAGGAGGACGAGAATCCTCACTGGAGTGACGATCACCGCTTCGAGCAGCCGCGCCCGATCGCTGACCGGCACGATGTCACCGTATCCCGTCGTCGTGACCGAGATCATCGTGAAGTAGACCACGTCGAGGAAGCTGATGTGTCCGTCGTGGGCGTCCCGCAAGCCTTCGCGATCAAACCAGTGGACCAGCACGACCAGCAGCACCAGCAACAGCGCCGCTCCGAAGCGCAGGCCGATGTCGCCCCACACCGGAATCCGGATCATGCGCCGCAGCGGGGTAAAACGGCGCTGGCGGACCGCGTCGCGATGGCGGAGCGTCGGCCGTGCCATCGCTTAGCCCGCGCGCCTCATCCGGCGTAGCTCTCCGCCAGCGTGCCGATCGAGGCATGGTGCGTCAGGTCGAGATGAAGCGGAGTGATCGACACGTAGCCGTCCGCGACCGCTTCGAGGTCGGTGCCATGATCGAGCGTGTGCTCGATGTCGTGGAGACCGAACCAGTAGTACTGCCGCCCGCGCGGGTCCGTCCCTTCCTGAAGCGAGCCGCGCGCGTAGTCGTGGAATCCCTGCCGGACCACGCGGATGCCCTTGACCGCGTAAGCCGGCAGCGGCGGAAAGTTGACGTTGACCACGGTCCGTTTGGCCATCTGCAAGTCCAGCAAGGGCGCCAGCACTTTCGCGGCCCAACCTTCGGCCGCGTTGAATGCGTGTCCGCCGTCGCGGATCGCCTGGCTCATCGCCACCGCGGGGATGCCGGCCAGCGCCGCTTCCATCGCCGCCGAGATCGTGCCCGAATAGGTAATGTCGTCGGCCAGGTTCTCACCGTTGTTGATGCCCGAGATGACGAGGTCGGGCCTGCGCTCGGCGAACAGCTTGCGCAGCGCCAGGTTCACCGCGTCTGTCGGCGTGCCGGTAACGGAGAAGCGCCGCTCCCCATGCTCCCGGAGCCGGACTGGCGAATGCAGCGTCAGCGAGTGACCGGCGCCCGAGTTCTCCTCGGACGGTGCGCAGACCCAGACGTCGTCCGAAAGCTCGGCTGCGATCTTCTCCAGCAGCGCCAGCCCGGGTGCGAAAATCCCGTCGTCGTTGGTGAGCAGGATGCGCATTCAGGCCGGAGGCGCCAGGCGCCCGATCCCACCGATGTAGGCCCGCAGCGCCTCTGGCACCGTCACGCTGCCGTCTTCCTGCTGGTAGTTCTCCAGCACCGCGACCAAAGTCCGCCCGACAGCGAGCCCCGAGCCGTTCAGGGTATGCACGAAGGCCGTGCCCTTTTGCCCCTCCGGCCGGAAGCGCGCGTTCATCCGCCGCGCCTGGAAATCGCCGCACCAGGAAACCGAGCTGATCTCGCGGTAGGCCTGCTGTCCCGGCAGCCAGACTTCGAGGTCGTAAGTCTTGCGCGCGCCGAAGCCCATGTCGCCCGCGCAGAGCAGCATCTTCCGATAGGGCAGCTCCAGCGCTTCCAGCACCAGCTCCGCCGAGCGGACCATGTGCTCGTGCTCGGCCTGCCAGTCGTCCGGCCGGCAGATCGCCACCAACTCGACTTTATCGAACTGGTGCTGGCGGATGTAGCCCCGGGTATCCTTGCCCGCCGCGCCCGCTTCCGAACGGAAACACGGGGTGAGGGCGGTCAGCCGGATCGGGCGCGAAAGGCCGTCAAGGATCTGCTCGCGGACCGAGTTGGTCAGGCTGACTTCGGCGGTAGGGATCAACCAACGGCCGTCGGTGGTGCGGAACAAGTCATCGGCGAACTTCGGCAGTTGCCCGGTGCCGTACACCGCCTCGTCACGCACCAGCAGGGGCGGCGCGCATTCGGTGTAGCCGCGCTCGCTGGTTTGGAAGTCGAGCATGAACTGCGCCAGAGCCCGCTGCAGGCGGGCCATCTGCCCACGCAAGAACGCGAACCGGGCGCCAGACATGGCGGCGGCTGTTTCGAAATCAAGGCCGAGAGCGGGGCCGAGATCGGCGTGTTCTTTCGCTTCGAACGCGAACGCGCGCGGCTCGCCCCAGCGGGCAATCTCGACGTTATCCTTCTCGTCCTCGCCGGAGGGCACATCCTCGGCCGGCAGGTTGGGCAGGGCCGCCAGCATCGCGTCTAGCTCGGAGCTCAGCGCGCGATCTTCCTCCTCGAGCGCCGGCATCGTATCTTTGAGCTGCGCGACTTCCGCCTTCAGCGCGTCGGCCGCAGCGGCGTCGCCTTTGCCCATCGCGGCGCCGATCGCCTTCGAGGCTTCGTTGCGCCGCGCCTGCGCTTCTTGCACCTGCGTCGTCACCGCACGGCGGCGCTCGTCGAGCTCCACGATGCGGGCAGCGGCGGGCTCAGCGCCTCTTCGCGCTAGGCTGGCATCGAAAGCTTCGGGGTTCTCGCGGATGGAACGGAGATCGTGCATAACCGCGGGCACTATGCCGGTCCCAGGCGGCTGGCAAGCCGGCCCTCGAGGGGGAACCGGGTTGCGGCCCGTGGATAATCTTGCCAACCTTGTTGGCAGGCCATCGCCGGCGACCGTCAACCGCAAGCGGGACGAGACAGCTTGACCGAAGCGACTATTCGCCCGCCGCGGCGCACCCGGTTCATTGATGCGATGAATGCCGCGATGGGCCTGGCCCGCGCCTGCGGGTGGGCCGAACGGCCGGTGCTGGAAAAGGACACGCTGCTCCGCCGCGCCTGCGAATTCACCGGCCTCGATGACTTCGGCGACCGCTGGTTCGAGCAGCCGCTGCAAGTGCTGCTCGATGCCCTCCGCTCCGAAGCGCGGCTCAATGCCGCCGGCGAGTGGTCGGCGCGGGCGCAGATCGAGAAGATGCTGATCGACCGGCTGCGGGCTGAACAATGGTTTGCCCGGCACCCCGAAATCCTGGCGCGTCCGCTGCCGCATCCTGTGATCGTCGTCGGTCCGATGCGATCCGGCACGACCCGGATGCACCGGCTGTTGGCCGCCGACCGCCGCTTCAGCCACTTGCGCAGCTTCGAGACGATCAGTCCGGTGCCTCGACCAGAGTTCGAACCGGGCGAGCCGGATTTTCGTGTCACGCTGGCCGCACGGATCATGCGCGTCGCCCGGCTCGCCAATCCTCGCACGCTGACGATCCACCCGACCGGCCCCCTGGAGCCCGAGGAGGAACTGGGCCTGCTGGTCCACAGCTTCTGGAGCACCAAGCACGACGCCCAGTGGTGGGTTCCGAGCTACGGGCGCTGGTGCGAGCAGCAGGACCCGACGCCGGCCTACGAGCAGATGGCGCGCCTGCTCAAGCTGGTCGGCTGGTCGCAGCAAGCATCCAGCCTGCGGCCGTGGGTGCTCAAGACGCCGCAGCACATGCTCGACCTGCGAGTGTTGATGAAGGTCTTCCCCGATGCACGGCTAATCTTCACTCACCGCGATCCGCTAGCCGTCGTCGGCAGCGCGGCCTCGCTCGCCTGGAATCAGACTGTGATCTATTCCGATCATGCCGATCCGCACGCGATCGGCCGCGAGTGGCTGCGCAAGACGCGGCTGCAGGTCGAGCGCATGGATGCGGCACGGGCGCAAATACCCGCAGAACGCCGGATCGATGTGCATTACGAAGAGATGGAGCACGATTGGCGCGGTACGGTGGGGCGGGTCTATCGCTTCCTCGGCCTCGATATCGAGCCTGCGCTTGCCGGTATGGAAGCCTACCAGCAGCGAGCCGCCGCCTTGAAGCGTTATCCGCATCGCTACAGCCTGGAAGAGTTCGGGCTAAGCTCGGCCGCGGTTCTCGATGAGTTGGGTGACTACGTGCAGAACTACGGCATCTCGATTGAAGAGCGGCCGGCCCGAGCCGCTCCGGCTCGGCTTGGCAGAAGACCGGGCCGGCCGGAGCTTGCCTGAGCGCCGCGCATTGGCTCGAAGCGAGCGAGAGCTTTACGAACCGGGTCTGGCCGCCGTGGCCATGAAGAGCGGCAGCGTCAGATGAACGATTGATCCGATCAGTACGGCGTAGAGGATCGTCCCCACTCCGACGGTCCCACCCAAGATCCAGCCGGTTGCCAGCACGGTCAGTTCGATCCCGGTTCGAACCCTGCGGATGGACCAGCCCGTCCGGGCCGCGACTCCGGTCATGAGCCCGTCCCGCGGGCCGGGACCGAAGCCGGCGCCGATATAAGCGCTGGTGGCAATGCCGTTGAGGATGATGCCGCCCGCCAGCATGGCCGACTGCGCGGATAGCAGCGTGATCTCCGGCAACAGCCAGAGCCCGAGATCTGCCGCGAGCCCGATGACCAGCATGTTGCTGATGGTTCCCAGCCCCGGCCGCTCGCGCAGCGGAATCCACAGCAAGAGTACGAAGGCGCCGCTGATGATAACGACAGTGCCGAAGCTGAGCAGTGTCCGCTCTGCCAGGCCCTCGTGGAAGACATCCCACGGGTTGAGCCCGAGGCCCGAGCGGAGCATCATTGCCGAGGATAGCCCGTAAAGGAGCAACCCAGCGTATAGCTGGCCGAGGCGCCGGATCATCATCGGGGACGGGTTACAGGAAGTCGCGGCCAGGAACAGAGGGCGCGGGGGGTTTCTGCCGAGCCGGCGAGGCAGGCGCGCCATAATGACCACCGCACCCCGTGCCTCATGGAAGCGGGGCGGGCGTCCTGTCAGGGGCCAGGCGGGCCTGCACGACGCGGCGCACTCGCCGGCTGTGCAAGACGGCGGCGCCAGCCAGCCCGATCAAGGCGCCGATTATGGTGTCGATCAACCTGGCTTGCATGAGGGCATCCACCGTCGCCGTGCCTGGGCTGGTACTCTCCGCCAGGACGATCGTCAGCGGCGTGATGAAGATGGCAGCGAACGCATAGTGCCGCACCACCGCCGTTTCGATCAGGAAGGTGAGCACAGTTACGGCCAAGGCTATCGACCAGGCTGTCGTCAGGAAAGGGTAGAGCAACCAAGTCAACGCAATGCCGATAGCGGTGCCGACGATACGGTGAACGTTGCGGCTCCATGAGGCCCGTAAAGTGACGCCTTGCATGATGGCGATGCAGCTGACCGGCACCCAATAAGCGCGCTCGAGTTCGAACCAGGTCGCCACCCCGAGCGAGGCGCCGACGAACAACCCCATGACGATCGCGTCGGAGACTGCCGCTTGACGATCCTGCGCGGATGGCGATCTCACCGGTAAGGGAAAGCGGTGTCGCAGGATGTAGATGCTGTAGATGACCGCGATCGCGCAGGCCCATATGCAGCCGATGGCAAAGTAGCCGAGGGTTGCCATCGGCCCGGCCGGGTTGACCGGCGCGAACGCCGCAATGGATGCGGCCATGACCATGAAGATGGGGCCCGGCGGAGCCACGTTCTGGAACCTACTGAACAAAGCTGCGCCGACTGCCACCACGGAAATCAGGGGGATCGCTGCCCCGGGCGCGACGTGGCTCGCCAAGCCGAGTGCAAAGCTGACGATCATCGCGAAAGCCGAGGCCATGATAACGGGAATGCGATGGTTCAGGCGGGTGCCTGGCAGGTACAGGAACGACAAGCCAGCGACGGCACCCAAGGCGCCCTCGGTGGGCAAGCCAAAGTAGACTCCGAACGCAACCGGTGCGCCGCTGGCTATGGCGGCCGCGAAAGGGAGCTGCCACGGACGATCGCTACGGCGGAAGGTCAGGAGGGCGGCCGCCTCCTTTTGCGCAAACCGACCGAGCGCCTTCAAGCCGAAGCGTGACATGCGGTCTGGTCGCATGGTGGCGGCCAAGGCGCAACTCCGGCGCGCGCAGTCTCTATACCGCCGCGAACGGTGGCAGCGGCGGCGGGGCCACCTGCTTAAAGGAACAAGAGGGTTCCGATAATGGCGGTCACCATTGCCGCCGCGATCCAGAGCGATGGCACGGCAACGGGCCGAGATTGATCGCTATGGTCCGGTATGAGCCGGTCCAGCTTGCTTCTGAGGCCAGGGATGCTGCGCAAGTTGCGCATCTCATCGCGGCTCGCTGACTTCGTGAAGTGGACGAGTTCATCCCGCTCCGTTTCGGTGAGGTGCGGGTACTGGGCCAGCAACACGGCGATCCGGCCATTGGGGTAGGCCACGGCGGACAGCTCGAACTCGTTGAATGCGGTTGACATGGAAAGCTCCGAACTTGGGATGTTGCGCATGCACCGCGAGCGACTGGCATCTCGGCCGAGTTTCCCAAGCTTTTGGAATCAGAGCCGGCCGCACTTGCGCGCGCACGCACCGCTTCTTCAAGAAGCGTGCAACATCAAAATGGATTTGACTGGATTCTAGAGTAATCAGACTTCCTGCAAAGTCAAATTTCCCGAAGGCCGCGCAGATACAAGCTGACAGCGAAGGCCGGGATATACTCAGATCTTATTTCTATTTCGGGTGGCGTGTAGGGCATTCCGCAGCGGCTGGTGCAATAGGAGACGCGGTGATTGACTGCTTCGGTGGGGTGGTTGATTAGGACGCGAGGGCGACTATATGAACGGCATGGTCTTCCCATCGTCCATCGTCGGTAGAAGCAAAGCGCGACGTTAAGCCCTGTGCGCCTGGCGATTGCGAGCCGGGCCGGGAAACAGGGCAGTTCTCGGCAGTGTTGTCCTTCGTAGCACGGGTTCGCGCGAAGTTTTTGCACGCCCCTCCACGGCTCGCCTCCCCCTCCAAGGATTTGAGCGATGTACGCGCTGAACGCCAGGCAATCGCCTGCGCTTTTTTATGATCAACATTCGGACGAACCTGCCGTGCCGCTGGCGGGCGGGGTGGTTCGGGACCTGCAGCCGGCTGAGGTTGCGGCCGTGCTCCCGAAGCAGGGTGTTTGGGAGGAGATCGCGGATGGGGCAACGGCCGTATCCTCGCTCACGGTGAGCAGTGCCGACCCTGCTCCGATCGGCAAACGCCCGAGCGGATTGCCGGCCGCTCCCGAACCGAGTTCCGGCTTTTCCTTGGTCATGGCCGCCTCGGGCTTGGGCGTCGTCACTTACTTGTGGTCGATCATCATTTTTTGATGCCGGATTGGGCCATTCTCTCATGCCAGAACAATTTGTCGTCGGATCCGAGGGCGGAACGATCGGAACCGCCGTGCGCAAGCCGCGGGGGTTCAAGTTCATTTCCGCTCACGATGATTTCGCGCCTTTGGATGGCCGCGTGTTCTCGCGGGCGAGATTGTTGGTAAAGGAAGTGGCCAAGCACGCCCAAAAAAACCGCCGCTCCTCCCTGCACGTCTCCAAGCGGGAAACCGAACTGTGGTGAAGGAGAGGCTGCTCTTGCCACTTCGCCCAGTTCTCTAAAGCTCGCGGCCCGGACGGCCATTCACTTCGTCCGGGCCACCCGCGGCCCTCCAATGACGGCGCGTTGACCTTGAAGGAAACGCCTGCAGCAGCGCGGATGGTATCGGAGACGACCTGCTAAAACCCGCGCTGCCTCCATCCCCGACAACGGCTCGCCGTTCCCCGCGGGCGTATTACCCGTAAAGTTAACCATGCCGCCGGGCGCGTTCATTTGCCAGACAGGTAACGCTGAACAGTCAGGGCCGCGAAACAACCTGCGCAGGTCCCAAGGCGCTTAAATATCCGGCGAAATTACTTAAGGTCTCGCAGCTCGAAACGCCAATATCGCGTTATCGAGATCAATAGGCGTGATCGATGGGGGCCGCGTTTTCTATGGAGGAGCAGGGTAATGAGTAGACTGATCAGAAGAACAACGGTCCCGCTTCTGTTGGCGGCCGTTGCCATACCAGGCTGGAGTAGCTTGTCCGCGCAGCACCAAGCACCTGTCGGCAGCGCGAATTCGATCACGGTGACGGGCTCGGTACCGGCTGACTTGGCCGACCTGGTCGACGGCCCCGACGTTGAAGGCTTGATTTCGGCGCGGAGCGGCGAGCAAGTGCAAGTTACCGGCGAGGACGGCACCCGCACGACCGTGCTTGTCTCCGAGGCCACCAAGATCAGAGGCAAGGGAGGGTTTCTCGGCCTCGGTCGCACCCCGCTGGCAGCGGACTCGCTGCTCAACGGACTGCCGGTGAGCGTGGAGACTGTGCAATGGGACGGCGGCTTGGTTGCGAGCCAGATCAAGCTCAAGAACAACGATCTCGCGACTGCCGCGATGATCCGCACCGGCACCGAGCAGCGTTTTGGCGAACACGGGGCGGCCATTGCTGAAAATGCGGCGGCAGCCGAAGCTCTGCGCGGCCGCGTGGCCAGTATCGACCAATACAACATCAAGGGCACGACCAACGTGCATTTCGACACCGACAAGTGGTCGCTTACGCCTGCCGCCGAACAGGATCTTTGCGCCACCGCCGCCGAAGCCAATGCGACCGAGAACGCTCTGCTGCTCGTGGTCGGCTACACCGACGCGACCGGTAGCGAAGAATACAACCAGGTCCTTAGCGAAAGGCGCGCCGGGCGCGTGGTCAACCATCTGCAGCAGAAGTGCGGCTGGGCACCCTATCGCATGCTGACGCCGACCGGCATGGCCGAGGCGGACCCTCTGGCCGACAACGAGACCGCCGCAGGGATGGCGCAGAACCGCCGGGTCGCGGTGAACATCCTGGTCAGCAAGGCTGTGGAAGGCCTCTGACAGGCG
>CAYTPY010000077.1:0-9558 GCA_964439725.1 uncultured Erythrobacter sp.
GATCGGGACGTAGCGCAGCCTGGTAGCGCATCACACTGGGGGTGTGGGGGTCGGAGGTTCGAATCCTCTCGTCCCGACCAGTGGACTTTCCCTCACACGTTAGTTCCCGCAGGAGCCACTCGCCTTCTTGGCTGAGGCACGTTCGGACGAGGAGCGTCTCCGCAGGTCCCTGAGCCCGATAAAACCCAAGCCCCACGCCGCGTCGCTTCAGGCGGGCCTCTGGAGACAGAACGGACAGTTGGCGGCGTAGTGGCCGGGGCTCAGTTCGGTGAGCTTTGGCTCTTCGACTTTCATCCGCTCGTCGTGCTCGATCGGGCTCCTCGGCCAGAAGCTGCATCCGCTGGGCGGATCGAGCGGCGAAGGCGGATCGCCTTGGAGAAGCACGCGTTGCCGCCGGCGCTCGAGCTTTGGGTCCGGCTGCGGAATGGCGCTCATCAGCGCGCGGGTGTAGATGTGCAGCGGATCGTCGACCACGGTTTCGGCATCGCCCAGCTCGACGATCCGGCCCAGGTACATGACCGCGATCCGATCCGCGATGTAGCGGACAACCGACAGATCATGCGAGATGAAGATCATCGTCAGCCCCATCTCGTCGCGCAGCTTCCTGAGCAAGTTGAGGATCTGCGACTGGACGGACACGTCGAGCGCGGAGACCGGTTCGTCGGCGATGATGAGCTTGGGTTCCGGCGCCAAGGCCCGGGCGATCGCCACGCGTTGGCGCTGCCCGCCGGAGAATTCGTGCGGATATTTCTTCATCTGCGAGGGGCTGAGCCCGACGATCCGCAGCAGGTCGATGACACGCTGCCTGAGCACCTTGCCCCGGGCGTCGGGGTGCCGGGTGCGGATCGCCTCGGCCAGCGCGTCGAACACGGTCATGCGCGGGTTCAGCGAGGCATAGGGATCCTGGAAGATCATCTGGAAATTGATCCGCTCGTGGCGGACTTCCCGATCCGACAGGGAGCTGAGTTCCTGCCCTTCGAGGATGATCCGGCCCGAGGTCGGGCGGATGATCTGCATGACCGTGCGGCTGAGCGTGGTCTTGCCGCAGCCCGATTCGCCAACGAGGCCGAGGATCTCCCCTTCGCGTATGGTCAGCGAGACATTGTCGACCGCCTTCACCACGCCCTTGCTCTCGCGGCGGAGAAAGGTCTTGCCGCGGTCGAAGTGCTGACTGACCGAGTCGAGCACCAGGAAGTCGTCCCGGCGGGGCCTGGCGGGCGCGGTGCTCATTCGACGGCCTCGGGAACATCGCGGCTCATGACTTGCTCGATCGGCCGCGAGCGGTCGCAATAGCGGCAGTCCTGGACGCAGTGGCCGTTCTCAAGAAGGACCAGTTCAGGCGACGGGCCGTCGGGCGCAGAGACCTTCGGATAAGGACAGCGCGGATAGAAGGCGCAGCCCGGAACCGGCTTGCTCAGATCCGGGGGCATTCCCGGGATGGTGTAGAGCAGCTCGCCCTTTGACTGCAGCGACGGAATCGCCTTCTGCAAGGCCTGCGTATAGGCGTGCTTCGGCTCGTAGAAGACCTGGTCGGTCGTTCCGCTTTCCACGACCCGTCCGGCGTACATCACGTTAACGCGGTCGCAGGTGCCCGCGACCACGCCGAGATCGTGTGTAACCAGGATGACCGCGGTTCCCAGCCGTTCCTGTCGCTGTTTGATCAGGTCGAGGATCTGCGCCTGTATCGTGACATCGAGCGCCGTTGTCGGCTCATCGGCAATGAGCAGGTCCGGCTCGGTAATCAGCGCCGTCGCGATCATCACCCGCTGGCGCATGCCCCCGGAGAACTCGTGCGGATAGCTGTGGATGCGCTTCGCCGCGTCGGCGATGCCGACTTCCTCCAGGGCGGCAATCGCCTTGTGCAGGGCGGCCTTGCCGCGAAGATCGGAATGGAGCTTCAGCCCCTCCATCATCTGCGTGGAAATACGCAGGAACGGATTGAGCGAGGTCATCGGATCCTGGAAGATCATCGAGATCCTGCCGCCCCTGATCTGACGCATGCGCGCGGGCGACGCTTTGAGCAGGTCCTCACCGTCGAACAGCACCGTGCCCGAGTCGACCCGGCCTGGCTCCTGGATGAGCCTCAGCATCGAATAGCAAGTGACGGACTTGCCGCTCCCGGATTCGCCCACGATGCCGAGCGTCTGCCCTCTCTCGAGTTCCAGGCTGACTCCATCGATGGCGCGAACCACCCCGCCGCGAAGACGGAAGGAAGTAGAAAGGTCGCGGACTTCAAGCAGTGACATCGCCTTCAGTCCTTCGCGGTCTTGGGAT
Organism: uncultured Erythrobacter sp.; assembly: GCA_964439725.1. Lineage (GTDB taxonomy): Bacteria > Pseudomonadota > Alphaproteobacteria > Sphingomonadales > Sphingomonadaceae > Croceibacterium_A. The sequence goes on from CAYTPY010000077.1 coordinate 2,275, forward strand.
CGAGGGCGTCGCGGATGCCGTCACCGAGGAAATTGAGCGCAAACAAGGTGAGCGCGAAGAAGAACGCCGGGAAGATGAGCAGCCACGGGAAGATCTCCATGTTCTGCTGCCCTTCGTTGATGAGCACGCCCCATGACGCGTTCGGCGGCTGAACGCCGAGGCCGAGGAAGCTGAGGAAAGCCTCCAGCAGCATGACCGCCGGCACGGTCAGCGTGGCGACCACGATTACCGGGCCCAGCACGTTCGGGATCAAGTGCCTGACGATGATCCGCGGGTGGCTGTACCCCAGCGACACGGCGGCTTCGATGAATTCCTGCCGGCGCAGGGCCATCACGCCCGAGCGCACGATACGCGCCATCGTCAGCCACTCAACGCAGCCAATGGCGACGAACATGAGCCACAGCGACCGGCCGAAGGCGACCATCAGCAAGATCACAAAGATGGTGAAAGGCAGGGCGTAGAGGATGTCGACGAAGCGCATCATGACCGCGTCCGTGCGGCCGCCGATATAACCCGCCGTGGCGCCGTAGACGATGCCGATCAGCAGCGCGACGAGCGTGGCGACGAGGCCGACCAGAAGGGAAATCCGCCCCCCTTCCATCGTTCGGACCATGAGATCGCGCCCGAGAGTATCCGTGCCGAACCAGTGCGCGGCCGAGGGCCCTTGCGCGCCCCGGAGGAGATCCTGCTGCTCGCTGTCCCAAGGCGAGAAAAACGGGCCGACGACGCAGAAGAGCGTGATCGCAGCAAAGATGAACAGGCTGATCAAGGCGAGGCGGTTGCGCCGCAGGCGATACCAAGCGTCGCGCCAGAGCGAGGCCCCTTCTTCGATCTCGATCGGGTCGAACTCGCGGCGGACGTCTTCTTCCGCCCCGATGACGGCCTCTGCGCTGCGGGTCATGGTCGGAACCTGCGAAGGTTCATCGGCTCACTCATATTTCAGCCGCGGGTTGAGGGTGACGTGGAGGATGTCGGCCAGAAGGTTCATCAGCACGATCATCGCAGCGAAGAGGACGGTCAGCCCCAGGATCAGGAAGTCGTCCCGGTTGAGCGCAGCGCGCACGAACCACTGTCCAAGGCCGGGGATCTGGAAGATCGTCTCGACCACGAACGAGCCGGAGATGATCCCGGCCAACGCGGGCCCCAGGAAGGTAATGGCCGGAATGAGCCCGCCTTTCAGACAATGCTTCCAGACGATCGTCGATTCCGGCACCCCTTTGGCCCGCGCGGTGCGAACGAAGTCCTGGTTGAGCATTTCCAACATGCCGCCGCGCGTCAGGCGGGCGAAGTAGGCTGCGTAGTAGAGCCCGAGCGTTGCGGCAGGGAGCACCATGTATTCCGGCCCGAACCAGCCTGAAACCGGCAGAACGCGCAGGATCAGGCCAAACACCAAGGCGAGCAGCGGACCCAGAACGAATGTCGGCAGGCAGATCCCGGCCATCGACACCGACATCGGGATATAGTCGAGCCAGGTGTTGCGCTTGACCGCCGCGATGATGCCGGTCGGCACCCCCAGAAGCAGCGCGAGCAGCAGCGAGATCGAGCCGAGCTTCAACGAGACGGGGAAGGATTCGGCGATGATCTGGGTAACGGACCGGTTGGCATAGACGGCGGAAGGACCGAACTCTCCGCGCAGTGCGTTGCTGAGCGAAGTCCAGAACCGTTCGAAGAACGGCTTGTCGTAGCCGTAGTAGGCCTCGATCTGCGCCAGCACTTCCGGCCGAACGGCCCGCTCAGCGCTGAACGGGCTGCCCGGAGTCATCGCCACGAGGACGAACGTGAGGGCGTAGATCGCCAGCAGCACCACCGCGCCCTGAGCGAAACGCAAAGCGATGAACTTCAGCATCGGCCGGACAACCGACGACGCAAGCCGCGAATCACACGCAAACTAAAGCCGCGCCCCATCAGATGTTGAACGAGACGTACTTGTAGGGGTGATTGTTGAGGAGCGTCGGATTCCACCCCTGCACCCGCGTGTCCATCAGATAGGTGTTGGTGTACCAGTAGATCGGGATGATCGGGAGCTCGGTCATGAGGATGTCCTCCGCCTCTTGCATCAGCCTCAACCGTAGCTCCTCGTTACCGGCAGCCTGGGCTTGCCGGATCAACGCATCGAAGCGCGAGTTGCTCCAACCGGTATCGTTGTTTCCGTTTCCGCTGGTGAAGATCTCCAGGAATGTCATCGGGTGCGGGTAGTCGGCAATCCAACCTGCGCGCGACAGGTCGTAGTCCAGATTGCTCTGGCTATCGAGGTAGACCTTCCATTCCTGATTGTAGATGCCGACGTCGATTCCGAGATGCTGCCGCCACATCGCCTGGATGGCTTCGGCGATCTTGCGGTGGGATTCGGAGGTGTTGATCAGGATCTCTTTGGTCGGGAAGCCGCGGCCACCGGGGAAGCCTGCGTCGGCCAGCAGCTGCCGGGCGCGTTCGGGATCGAACTCGACGCGCTCCGAGACCGGATAATTGTCGAGACCGGGGGGCACGAAACCACTGGCAGGCGCCTGCCCGCCCTGCGTGACCCGGTCGACCAGCAACCGACGGTCGACCGCCAGGTTCAACGCTGTCCGCACCCGGGGGTCGTCGAACGGCGCGCGCGTGACGTTGATGCGCAGGAAGTAGTTGCCGAGATAAGGGTCGATCCGCAGCTCATCCGGGTTGGACTCGCGGAAAGCGGGAATGCGGTCGGGAGAGACCGTGCTGGTAATGTGAAGACGCCCCGCCCGAAACGCCGTCTCCTCGGAGTTCACGTTGTCGATCGGGAAGAACTGGATCTCGTTGAGCTGCACCCGGTCCGCATCCCAGTAGTCCGGGTTCTTCTCGACACGGATGATCTGGTTCGTTGTCCACTGGGCCAGACGAAACGGACCGTTGCCGACGTAGTTCTCGGTCGTCGACCAGGCGTTGCTCCGCTCGGTCATGCCGCCGAACTGCTCCACGGCGCGCGGATTTACCGGATAAAAGCTGTAGTGCTTCAACATCGAGAGAAAGTGCGGCGTCGAGCCTTGCAGCGTGACCTCCAGAGTCCGGGGATCGATGGCTCGTGCACCGACCTGGCCGAAGTCGGTTATGCGGCCCTGATGGAAGGCCTCGGCATTGCGGATGACGTAGAGCATTTCCGCATATTGCGCGCCCAGCGCGGGGCTGAGCATGCGCTGCCAGCTGTAGAGGAAATCCTGCGCCGTCACCGGATCGCCGTTCGTCCACCGGGCGTCGTCGCGCAGATTGAAGCGCCAGACGGTGAAATCCTCGTTGTGCTCCCAGCTTTCCGCGACGCCTGGCTCGGGCTCTTCGTCGTCGGTTGGGTGATAGGCGATAAGGCCTTCGATCAGAGACGTCAGGATGCGGTTCTCGGGAACGCCGGTGACGAGGTGAGGGTCAAGCGACAAGGGCTCCGCCCCGTTGCCGATCAGCAGGATCCCGTTCTGAGCGGCGGTGTCCGCGGCCCGATCGCCCCCTCCGCAAGCTGCAACGAACAAGCATGCAAAACCCAGCAGCAGGGTGCGCAGAGGGGCAAACAAGGCCGTTGGCCACCCGGCACCGTCCACAGGTTTCGCTTTGTTGAGCATACTCGCTCCTCCGTGTGCAGGCCCGTACAGCCGCTGGTTGACCCTGATCGAACCCGTCGCCTCGATGGCCACCGGCTACCAATTATGCCATGCAACTCAGGCTGCTAGTTAGCAAGTGGCACGGCGACCTCGCGTAGATCGACAGCGGTCGCCATCGGTCACGCCAGCATGCTTTCGACAGTTCGCGGCGCTCTGTCTAGAGCGGTGACTGGTGAAGTCCCGCCGATTCTGGCACGCTGGCGCGGTTCCGACGGCTGGCCCGGAATGCTCTGGTCCAGACCAATGGCAAACCCGCAGACACGGGATCCTCCGCCGCCGCGGAGCCAAAGCCGCGGCTCTTCGTTGATGCGGCGCCTGCCGCCGGAATTCTCCATGCAATCTGCCCACCCCGTTCGAGGCGCCTTGCTCTGCGTCGTAGCTGTGGCGCTGTTCGCCTGCATGGATGCGACCACGAAATACCTTTCCGAGACGCACCCGGTGCCGCTGATCGTGGCGGCACGCTATCTGGGCAATCTCCTGCTGATGGCGGGCATCATGGTGTCGACGCACCATGCGCGGGACATGGTGCGCACGCAGCGCACCGGGCTGGTCTGGGTCCGCGCCTTGTGCCTGGCGATAGCCTCGCTGCTGATCGGTTTTGCCCTGCAGCGCATGCCGGTGGCAGAAACCACGGCGATCCTGTTCCTGTCACCGGTGCTGCTGGTCATCGTCGCGGGGCCGATCCTGCGCGAGCGGGTCGGCTGGTTCGGCTGGGCGGCGACTGCGGCCGGTTTCGCCGGCGTCATGCTGATCGTCCGGCCCGGCAGTGGGCTGATGTCGATCGGCGTGCTGTTCGTGCTCGGCGCGGTAGTGGCGAACCTCGGCTACCAGTTGCTGTCGCGGGTGCTGTCGGCGAGCGAGACCACTTTCGCGCTGTTGTTCTACACCGCCCTTACCGGCTCCATCCTCTATGGGCTGGCGGTGCCGTGGTTCATCGAGGGACGTGCGCTGACCTGGCTGGAGATCGTGCTGTTCGCCAGCCTCGGGGTGTACGGCGGCGTCGGGCATTATCTCTACACCGCCGCCTTCCGTTTCGCCCCGGCCTCGCTGCTCGCGCCGCTCAACTACGCGCAGCTCATCTGGGCCGGGCTGCTAGGCTGGCTGGTGTTCGGACATATGCCCGATGCAGTGAGCCTGCTGGGCATGGCCATCGTCGCAGGCTCGGGGGTTGCCGTCGCCTTGAAGACCCGGCGACCGCCGCCGAAACGCATGGCTTAGGCACAAAGTGTCTTGACAATAGAACCGATTTGGTTCAAGTCATCAGGACTAGAACGTGAAGGAGCGACTCATGCCCCTTACCCCCGCGCTGATCGGCCCAATCACCTCGATCATCGACAAGATCATACCGGACAAAGCCGCACGAGAGCGCGCCAAGACAGAACTGATCCGGCTCGAAGAATCGAACGAGCTGGAAACGCTCCGAGCGCAGCTTTCGGCGATCATTTCCGAAGCCGGTTCGAAGGACCCATGGACCAGCCGCGCGCGGCCAAGCTTCCTCTACGTGATGTATGCGCTGCTGCTATGGGCGCTGCCGATGGGCATGATCGCCGCCGTGCGCCCCGAAGCCGCGCGGGCCATCGCCGAAGGCATGAACGCCTACCTCGCCGGCTTGCCCGAGCCGCTCTACGCGCTCTTCGGCACCGGCTACCTCGGCTACACCGCCGCACGGCAATGGGGCAAGATACGGGGCGTGGAGCGGTAGGGGCCGCAGCTATCGCCCGAGGGAACGCAGCGAGCTACCCTGTCGGCCGGGTGTGGCCAGCGAGAGGAGTCGCGTAGGACCGGCAGCCTCGCTCGTTGTTCTGGTAGTCCCACTCCCGGATCAAGCCGTCGGCCCCCACGACGATGCGAATGACGCAGCTGTCGCGGATCGTGGTTCGCGGTGGCGGAAAAACGCCGCCCTGGGAATTGGCCGCATCGATGAAGCCAGGCAACGGGTGCAAAAGCTCCGTGCGGCTCACAGCGTGACCCCAGCCATAGACCCGGTCGGAGCCCACGGACTCGGTTGCGCTGGGAGGGCCAAGGCGCGCGACCGCGGCCTCGACCGACTGACCGATCATGGCCTCCAGACTGTTGCTGAGGGCCGACGAAGCCTGGGTATGAGCGGCACAAGCCGAAAGCGTCAGTGAAGCGGCAGTAATCGCGACGCGCATGGGTTCCTCCATCCGTTCGGCGACCGGAGGGGAATAGGCCCTCACTAGGTCGTAAGCGAAAATGAACGTGGCACGCCGCCGCCAGATGCCGCCGCGTTGCGCTAAGCTTTTGCCCTCGCTTGCCGTTGGCCTTATGCGGGACGTCAGCCTAGGGGAAGCCGATGTCGAACACAGTCTATGTCATCAACGGACCGAACCTGAACCTGCTCGGGATGCGCGAGCCGGAGATTTACGGGTCGGATACGCTCGACGCCATCGCCTCCCGGCTCGAGGACAAGGGTCGCGACCTGGGGCTGGAGGTCGACGTGCGGCAGTCGAACCACGAGGGGCACTTGTGCGACTGGCTGCACGAAGCCCAGGCGACCGGGGCGAAAGCCGTGCTGCTCAATGCCGGCGCCCTCACCCACACCAGCCTGGCCCTTTATGATGCGATCCGGTCGATCAAGACGCCGGTGATCGAAGTGCACATCTCCAACCCGCACGCGCGCGAAGCCTATCGGCACAAAAGTTTCGTGGCGATGGCCGCCAAGGGCACTATCGCAGGGTTCGGCGCGTTCGGGTACGAGTTGGCGCTGGAAGCGGCAGCCCGGCTCTAGATGATTTCAGCCGCAACCGCGGCTTGCCATGCGCGGCGAGTGAACGCATAGCGGCGCCCCTGTTCGACCAGCCAAGAGGAATTAATGGCCGACAATGGAAAGAACGGGCGCGGGGCCAGCATGAACGTCGACACCAAGCTGGTGCGCGAATTGGCGGAACTGCTGTCCGAAACCGGCCTCACCGAGATCGAAGTCGAGGACGGCGATCGCAAGATCAAGGTCTCGCGCGAGACCGTGGTGGCGCCCGCCGCCTATTCGATGGCCGCGCCGCTCGCCGCCCCAGCGGCGCCCCCTGCCCAGGCACCGGCGCCTGCCATGGATGCGGCCGCTCCGGACATGAGCAACGCGGTTCTCTCGCCGATGGTGGGCACCGCCTATTTGACGCCCGAACCGGGCGCCGACCCGTTCATCAAGGTGGGCAGCCAGGTGAAGACGGGCGACACCTTGCTGATCGTCGAAGCGATGAAGGTCATGAATCCGATCGTCGCGACCAAGGACGGCACCGTTCGGCAAATCCTGATCGAACACGCGCAGCCGGTCGAGTACGACCAGCCGCTGGTCGTGATTGCCTGATACCATGCCGATTACCCGCCTGCTGATCGCGAACCGCGGTGAGATCGCGCTGCGTATTCACCGCGCTGCGCACGAAATGGGCATCGAGACCGTCGCGGTGCATTCCACCGCCGATGCCGACGCGATGCATGTGCGGCTGGCCGACCACGCCATCTGCATCGGTCCGCCGCCGGCCGCCGACAGCTATCTCAACACCGCCGCGATCATCGCCGCAGCGGAGATCTCCGGCGCCGACGCGATCCATCCCGGTTACGGCTTCATGTCGGAGAACGCACAGTTCGCCGAGATCGTCGAAGCGCACGGGATCGTCTGGATCGGGCCCAAGCCCGAGCACATCCGCACGATGGGCGACAA
>CAYTPY010000078.1:0-9445 GCA_964439725.1 uncultured Erythrobacter sp.
GCTTCGCCTTCGGAGTTTTCGACCCGGTCGACGAAGACTTCGACTTCGTCACCCACGCTCAGCGCCTGGTCGTCGTCACCACGCGAGAACTCGCGCAGCGAAATGCGGCCTTCGCTCTTCAGGCCGACGTCGATCAACGCCATGCCGTTTTCAATGCCGGTAACGGTACCCTTGACGACGCGGCCTTCGAAGCCGCCCTCGGAACCGCCGAGTTGTTCGTCGAGGAGTTTCGCGAAGTCGTCGCGGGTTGGATTGGCAGTAGTTGCCATAAGTATCAGGTTCCTAATTCACATTTTTCCCGGCCAGGCGGTTGTATCCGCCGGTCTTGGTGGCCGAACCGCCCGCGCGGCCGAATGCCTGCGCGAGCGTCCTTTCGGATCGTGACGGGACGGGAGCGGAAAAGCCGGAAGCGGGCGGATGGCCGCCCAACTGGTACAGACCGTGCTGTGAAGCGCGCTCTCGACCCGGGCCACAGCCCGATCGAACGGGCGCGCGCCTACGCGAAAACCGCCTGCATGGCAAGCGAAACCGCCTCGGGGAGGGGTGCCAGCGTTGCCGCTCGCGCAATGTCGCAAGCCATCAATAGCGACAAACCCATGGCGCAGACTTCAGCCGGCGAGACTCAGGCTCCCAGTTTGGCCTCCACGGCGGCAATCGCCGCGGCGATTGCCTCATCCGCCGTAAGATCGGACGTATCGATTACCACCGCGTCAGGGGCAGCACGAAGCGGGGCTTCGGCTCTGGTCCGGTCGCGCTCGTCGCGGCGGCGGAGGTCGGCTTCGATCTCAGCCAGCGAATGCTTCTCGCCGCGCAACTGCATTTCCTTCCATCGGCGCAACGCGCGGGGTTCGACGCGCGCGGTGACGAACAGTTTGACCGCGGCATCGGGCGCAATGACGGTGCCGATGTCGCGCCCGTCGAGGACGGCGCCACCCGGTTGCAGGGCAAAGCTGCGCTGGTGCTCGAACAAGGCCTCGCGCACCGAAGCGTGGACGGAGACCCGGCTGGCCAGCCCGCCCGCGGCTTCGCTTCGCAGTTCCGGGTCCAGCAGAAGGCTGTCCGGAAAGCCCGTTGCGGCCAGCGCGTCCTCGGCATTGTCGGGGCTGCCGCCGTTGAGAAGCACCTGTTGGCCGACGGCTCTGTAAAGCAGCCCCGTATCGAGGTGCGGGAGGCGATAATGGGCTGCTAGTGCCCGGGCGAGGGTGCCTTTGCCTGAGGCGGTAGGGCCGTCGACAGCGATGATCATGGGTGCGCTCTAGTCGGCAAAGACAGTATTGAGAACCAGCCTTGCGGGACCTATGTGCTCGGCGCGGCGGCCACGTCCCCGTGCCCCTATCGGGCGTTCAAGACCGGGACGGCCCGGCAGCTGACAATGCGGAGGCTGCTTTGGCTTGGTTGATCTTGTTCGTTGCCGGCTTACTCGAGGTCGTCTGGGCCTATTCGATGAAGCTGTCCGACGGCTTCACGCGGCTGAACCCGACGATCGTCACTTTCGTGGCGATGTTCTTCAGCTTCGGTCTGCTTGCAATGGCGATGAAGTCGCTACCGCTCGGCACGGCTTATACCGTCTGGACGGGAATTGGCGCCGTCGGCGCCTTCATCGTCGGCATAGTCGTGTTAGGGGAGGCCGTGACCTTCATGCGAGTGATGGCCGCGGTGCTGATCGTCTCGGGGCTGGTGCTGATGAAGTTCTCCAGCCCGGTTTGATTACGGCGCGGTCGCGCCGTCCAGCAGAGCTTCGAATTGCGGGAAGCTCGTAGCTATCGGCGAGGTGTCGTCGACTTCGACGCCCGTGCGGCTGGCGTGGCCTGCGATAGCCATACTCATCGCGATGCGGTGGTCGAGGTGCGTGACGGCCGCTTCCATTGTCCCTGGCAGCGGCTCTCCCCCGGTGCCGTCGATTACCAGACCGTCTTCCCGCTCTTCGACTCGCGCTCCGGCCAGGCGCAGGGCTTCCGCCATCGCAGCGAGACGGTCGGATTCCTTGACTCTCAGCTCGTCGAGGCCGGTGGTCACCGTGCGGCCTTGGGCCAGGGCCGCTGCCACGAACAGGATCGGGAATTCATCGATCATGCTCGGCGCGATGGCGGGATCGACCTCGATGCCGGTGAGCGGGGAATGGCGCACGCGCAAGTCGGCGACGGGCTCGCCGCCGACTTCGCGCCGGTCCAGCTCATCGATCTGCCCCCCCATCTGGCGCAGCACCTCGAACAGGCCGGCGCGGGTGGGATTGAGGCCGACGTTCTCGATCACCAGGTCGCTGCCTGTGACCAGCAGCGCCGCCACCACGAAGAACGCGGCGGAGGACGGATCGCCGGGCACTTCGATCGTCTGCGGCTTCAGGTCGGCTTCGCCGCGGATGCGGATCACCCGCTCGCCGTTCTCTTCCTCGACCCACAAGTCCGCGCCGAAACCCTTGAGCATGCGCTCAGTATGGTCCCGCGTCGGCACCGGCTCGATCACCGTGGTGATCCCCGCCGTGTTGAGACCGGCGAGGAGAATCGCGCTCTTCACCTGAGCGCTCGCAACCGGGAGCCGATAGGTTATCGGAACGGCCGGACACAGGCCGCGCTCAGTGAGCGGAAGGGTCGTGCCCGAGAACTCCGCGCCTATCAGCGACAACGGCTCGGTGACGCGCCCCATTGGGCGTTTGGACAGACTGGCGTCGCCGGAAAACTGCACGGTGATCGGATGGCTAGCCACCAACCCCATCAGCAGCCGAGTGGACGTGCCCGAATTGCCCATCTCCAGCGGTGCATTCGGCTGCAGCAAGCTGCCCACCCCGACGCCATGGATCGACCAGGTTCCTTCGGTTGCGCGCTCGATCGTTGCCCCCATAGCGCGAAGGGCGGCTGCGGTAGCCATCACGTCCTCGCCTTCGAGCAGACCTGTGACCCGGCTCTCACCTATGGCCAGCGCACCGAACATCAGCGAGCGATGGCTGATCGACTTGTCGCCCGGTACCCGGACGCGGCCGGTCAAGGAGCCACCCGGTACAAAGCGGCGCGGTCGGCGAGAAACGGAATGAACGGACAAGGCTGGTCTTTCGAGGCAGGATCGGGGGGAGGAAGCGGGGCCGGCTTTTGACAGCGCCCAGGGCCTGTGGCAAGGCGCGCCCCGCTCTTGATTCCAGCCCCTTGATTGTGCTCAGGGCCCGCTCCATCAAGTACTGCAATTCAGGCCCGCCACCGCGGGCAGACGAGGACATACTCATGGTCAAGCCAGAATGGGGCGCCAAGCGCACCTGCCCCAAGTGCGCTGAGCGGTTTTACGATCTCAACAAGGATGAGCCGGTCGTCTGCATCGAATGCGGCAACCAGTGGTATCCGGAGCCCGTGCTCAAATCGAAACAGCCTATTCCTTTCGAAGAGGTACAAAAGACGAAGGAGCCCGAGGAGGCCGACTCCGACTTGGCCGACGAGGAACTGGAGGACGTCGACGAGGGCGAAGATTCGCCCGACAACGACATTGACCTCGGTGGGGATGACGATCTCGGTGTCACCAAGGCGGACGATGACGACGAGGATCAGTGATTTGGGGCTTGCGAAATCGGGTCGCCCCTCATAAAGGGCGGCGCTCCCAAACTTGCCGTTTGGGGCGGTAGGCTCCCAGGTCTGCCAAAAGTTGAATGGGTACGGGGCCTTAGCTCAGCTGGGAGAGCGCTACAATGGCATTGTAGAGGTCAGCGGTTCGATCCCGCTAGGCTCCACCATTCGCCTGAATCGATGTAAAATGCCTTCACTAAGGCTTGATTTGGAATGCTGATCTGCCCGCTGGCTGACGAGGTTTCGTCCGCCGGCGTTTTTCGCTTTTGGAGTACATGAACGCAATGTTCGACACGCTTTCCGATCGTCTCACCGGTGTCTTCGACCGTCTCCGCGGCCGGGGTGCGCTGAACGAGAACGATGTGCGAGAGGCGATGCGCGAAGTGCGAATCGCGTTGCTCGAAGCGGACGTGGCCCTGCCGGTGGCGCGCAAGTTCATCGACGCCGTTACGGAACGCGCAGTCGGCCAGCAGGTCCTGCGCTCGGTCACACCCGGCCAGCAGGTCGTCAAGATCGTCAACGACGAGCTGGTGGCGATGCTCGGCGGCGAGGAAGCCGCCCCGCTGACACTGGATGCGAAGCCGCCGGTCGTGATCATGATGGTCGGCCTGCAGGGTTCGGGGAAGACCACCACGACCGCCAAGCTCGGCAAGCTGATCAAGGAAAAGCACGGCAAGAAGGCGATGATGGCGTCGCTCGACGTCAACCGGCCGGCCGCGCAGGAACAGCTCAAGGTCCTCGGCGAGCAGGTGCAGGTAGCGACGCTGCCGATCGTGGTCGGTCAGCAGCCGGTCGATATCGCCCGCCGCGCGCTCGAATCGGCCAAGCTTCAGGCCGTTGACGTTCTGCTGCTCGACACGGCTGGCCGGCTCCACGTCGACGATGCGCTGATGGCCGAGATGAAGGCCGTCGCCGGCGTTGCCGCGCCGACCGAGGTGCTTCTGGTCGTCGATGCGCTGACCGGTCAGGACGCCGTCAACGTTGCGCAGAGCTTCTCGGACGAAGTGCCGCTGACGGGCGTCGTTCTCACCCGCATGGACGGCGACGCGCGCGGCGGTGCGGCGCTGTCGATGCGTGCCGTCACCGGCAAGCCGATCAAGTTCGCGGGCACTGGCGAGAAGCTCGACGCGATCGAAGCGTTTCATCCCGAACGTGTCGCCAGCCGGATCCTCGGCATGGGTGATATCGTCTCGATCGTCGAGAAAGCCGCAGCGACGATCGAGAAGGAAGATGCCGACAAGCTGGCCGAGCGGATGCTCAAGGGCCAGTTCGACATGAACGACCTGCGCACCCAGCTTCAGCAGATGCAGAAGATGGGCGGCCTCGGAATGCTCGCTGGCATGATGCCGGGCATGAAGAAGGCCAAGCAGGCGATGGCGGCGAGCGGCATGGACGACAAGGTTCTGCTGCACATGGACGCGATCATCGGCTCGATGACTCCGAAGGAGCGTGCGCGGCCTGAGCTGCTGAACGCGAAGCGCAAGAAGCGCGTCGCGGCGGGTTCCGGCACGCAGGTGCAGGACGTCAACAAACTACTGAAGATGCACCAGGAAATGGGCCGCGCGATGAAGCAGATCAAGAAAATGGGTGGGCTCAAGGGGCTCGGTGCGCTGTTCGGCAAAGGCGGGCTGACTGCTCCGGGCGCGGAAGGGATGCCGGGCCTCGGCGGGCCGGGAATGGGGGGCACCGCGCAGTTGCCGCCTGACCTTCAGAACCTGCTCAAGAAGAACTGAGTTTACGAAATCCAGATTTGGAAAGGTGAGTTAGAATGGCAGTAGCAATCAGGCTTTCGCGGGGCGGCAACAAGAAGCGCCCATATTATCGCATCGTCGTGTCGGACACGCGCAGCCCGCGCGACGGCAAGTACCTAGAGCAGATCGGCACGTACAACCCGCTGCTCGCGAAGGACGACGAGAACCGCGTCAAGCTGAACGAGGATCGCGCTCGCTACTGGCTCGGCGTCGGCGCCCAGGCGACCGACCGTGTCGCCCGGTTCCTCGACGCTGCCGGCATCAAGGAGCGCGCGGCCAAGAACAACCCGAAGAAGGCCGAGCCCGGCGAGAAGGCCAAGGAGCGCGCCGAAGAGCGTGCCGCCAAGCAGGCCGAGGCCGAGGAAGCCGCCAAGGCCGCCGAGGAAGAGGTTAAGGCTCCCGCTGCGGAAGAGACCGCGCAGAGCACCGACGAGCCGGCCGAGGGCAGTGAGAACCCGGCAACCGGTGAGGACGCGTCGGTCGGTGCCAGCACCGACGAGCCTGCCGAGGGCAGCGAGGAAGCGGCTCAGGGCTAACCGCCGATGACGGACAAGCCTGTCACGCTGGCCGCCGTAATCGGAGCGCACGGCGTGACGGGCGAGGTTCGCCTAAAGCTGTTCGGAGAGGGTGTGAAGGCCCTCTCCAGCCATACCAGCTTCAACGACGGCGGCTTGACCCTCACAGCAGTGCGGGACGACGGCAAGGGCGGGGCTATCGCCCGCTTTGCCGAGGTCCCGGATCGCACCGCCGGCGAGAAGCTCCGGGGTACGCTGCTGAGCGTGCCGCGCTCCGCCCTCCCGCCGCTGGAAGATGGCGAATACTACCATGCCGATCTGATCGGTCTTGCGGCCGTTTCCGACGCCGGGGACGCGCTCGGTACGGTCGTGGCGGTCGAGAATTACGGCGCCGGGGACATCCTCGAGATCGAACGGGCCGACGGCAGGCGTTTCATGGTGCCGATGCATCTACAAGCGGTGCCGGAATGGAACGACGAGCGGCTCGTGGTGGCCGCGGAATTCGCCGACGTTTAGCGCCGCAGCGGTTCCAGCTCGGCGAGGTAGTTGCGGATCGTCGTTGCGGCGACCCCGCCTTCGCCCATCGCGTGGCTGATCTGGTCGAGCCCCTTCACCACGTCGCCCGCAGCGAACAGGCCCGGCACATTGGTGCGCTGGTGCGAGTCGACCACAATGCATTGGTCCTCGCTGATCATAGCCCCCGCTTCCGAAGCTAGGTCGGAGCGGACGCGCGAGCCGAGAGCGGGGTAGACGCTGTCGAAGCGCAGACGTCCCTCGGCTGTGTCGAGCGCCAATTGCCCGTCTTCTATCGCGTAACCGCCGCAAGGCCCCGCAACTCGCCTGACGCCGGCGCTTTCCAGTTCCGCCTCCAAGTTCGGCTCGAAGCTGTGCTCGACCTCCGGTGAGATCAGCGTCAGGTCGGCGGTATAGCCACGCAGGAACACTGTCTCGGCCGCGCCGTGGCTGCCGGTTCCGATCACGGCCACGCGTTTGTCAGTCACCTCGTACCCGTCGCAGATCGGACAGTAGCGCAGCAATCCGCGCGCCAGCGCCTCAGTATGTAGCGCATCGTCCATGCCCTTGGGGCGGTTGTTGATGACGCCAGTGGCCAGAAGCACGGTGCGGCTGCGGTATTCGCGCTGGTCGGTGCGGACGAGGAAGCCATCGTCCATTCGCTCCACTTTGGTAACGCGGGCCAGTTCCCGCTGCGCGCCGTAACGTTCTGCCTGTTCGAGCATGCGGGCCAACAATTCCCGGCCTGAGATCCCTTCCGGATAGCCGGCGTGATTGTGCGTGCAGGGTATCAGCGCCGCTCGGCTGTTACCGCTGTCAAACAGGCGGATCGAGAGGTGGAACCGCGCAAGGTATATGGCTGCGGTAAGGCCGGCCGGCCCAGCGCCGACGATGATACAATCTTCCACGCTTGCCTTGCTCCCGGGCCCATGTGCATGGCGGCGCGATGACTTTCGCCGCCACGGTTCTAACGCTTTATCCCGAAATGTTTCCTGGGCCGCTTGGAGTTTCACTCGCCGGCCGGGCTCTGGCGGAGGGAGGGTGGTCGCTCGAAACCGTGCAGATCCGCGACTTCGCCACCGATAAGCATCGCACGGTGGACGACACGCCGGCAGGGGGCGGGGCGGGAATGGTGCTCAAGCCCGATGTCCTTGCCGCGGCGATCGATCACGCACGGGCCCTGCAACCTCGTTGCCCGGCGCTGGCCATGACCCCGCGCGGCAAGCCGATCACACAGGCACGAATCCGTGAACTGGCAGCGGGCCCGGGCGTGACCATCCTGTGCGGCCGCTTCGAAGGGTTCGACGAGCGGATTTTCGAAGGCAGAGGTGTAGAGGAGGTCAGCCTCGCCGACATCGTCCTCTCCGGCGGCGAACCGGCAGCGCTGGCGATCCTCGACGCTTGCATTCGTCTGCTTCCCGGCGTAATGGGCGCGCCGTCCAGCGGGACCGAGGAATCCTTCGAAGAAGGGTTGCTCGAGTATCCGCACTACACCCGACCTGTCGAATGGGAAGGGCGCACGATCCCTGAAGTGCTGCGATCGGGGGATCATGCGAAAATCGCCGCGTGGCGGAAAGCCCGCGCGGAGGAAGATACACGGTTACGCAGACCGGACCTTTGGGAGCGCCACAGGGGCGCTCGGGCCCAGTCTGCCTCTGGCGCGCGGCGTGAGGATTGAAGGAGCCCATCATGGGTCTGATCCAGGAGCTCGAGGCCGAGGCCATCGCAGCATTCAACGAGAGCAAGAGCATTCCCGAATTCCGCCCGGGCGACACGCTGCGCGTGGGCGTGCGCGTCGTCGAAGGCGAGCGTACGCGTATTCAGAACTACGAAGGCGTATGCATCGCCCGCTCGAACCGGGGCATCAACAGCAATTTCACCGTCCGTAAGCTGAGCTTCGGTGAAGGTGTGGAGCGCGTGTTCCCGCTCTACTCTCCGAACGTGGACAGCATCGAAGTGGTCCGCCGCGGCGTCGTACGTCGTGCGAAACTGTACTACCTGCGCGGCCGGACCGGCAAACGGGCCCGTATCGCAGAGCGCAAGCAGACTGTTAGCCAGGAGGGCTGAGGCCCGCCGCCGAAACGAGAAGTTTCATGAAAGGCGTCCTGGCACACCAGCCAGGGCGCCTTTTTCATTTTCACGGATTTTGATCGAGGGTTATTCAAATGGGTTATCGGGTGGCTGTGATAGGAGCGACGGGGAACGTGGGCCGCGAGATGCTCGCGATCCTGGCCGAGCGCGAGTTCCCTATGGACGAGGTGGCCGCCGTCGCCAGCTCGCGGTCGCAAGGTCTCGAGATCGAGATCGGCGATAGCGGCAAGACAGTGAAGTGTCAGAACCTGGAGCATTTCGACTTTTCAGGCTGGGACATCGCTCTTTTTGCAGCCGGCTCCGGACCGACCAAGGAATACGCGCCGAAGGCGGCGGCTGCGGGCTGCGTGGTGATCGACAACTCGTCACTCTACCGCATGGACCCGGATGTGCCGCTGATCGTGCCAGAGGTGAATCCAGACGCGATCGATGGCTACAAAAAGCGCAACATCATCGCCAATCCGAACTGCTCAACCGCGCAGATGGTGGTGGCGCTGAAGCCGCTGCACGATGCTGCAGGAATCAAGCGGGTGGTCGTCAGCACCTATCAGTCGGTCTCGGGCGCCGGCAAGGAAGGCATGGACGAACTGTTCGAGCAGAGCCGTGCGATCTTCGTCGGCGACAAGTCGGAGCCACGCAAGTTCACCAAGCAGATCGCTTTCAACGTGATCCCGCACATCGATGTGTTTCTTGATGACGGCTCCACCAAGGAAGAGTGGAAGATGGTGGCCGAGACCAAGAAGATCCTCGATTCCAAGGTCAAGGTCACGGCCACCTGCGTCCGAGTTCCGGTGTTCGTCGGCCACTCTGAATCGATCAACATCGAGTTCGAGCGCGAGATCAGCGCGGAGGAAGCTCAGAACATCCTTCGTGAAGCGCCCGGTATCATGCTGGTCGATAAGCGCGAGGACGGCGGATATGTGACACCCGTGGAAAGCGCAGGAGACTATGCCACGTTCATCAGCCGCGTTCGCGAAGATCCGACGGTCGAGAATGGGCTGAATTTGTGGTGCGTCAGCGACAATCTTCG
>CAYTPY010000079.1:0-9412 GCA_964439725.1 uncultured Erythrobacter sp.
CGTTTACTTTTCGTTCCGCCTTCCCCATCAAGCCGATGATGTCCGCGCTCGCCCTTCCCGCGCTTCATGCCAGCCATGCCGGCACCTGGATGCGCAGCGCCGATGGACCGACGCGCGCGATCGGCAAAGGCGAGGCGATCATGGCCGCTGCCGACACCCCGCTGATCCTGCTCAACGCGCCGCTGGTCGCCACACGGCTCGGCTACCCGGACTTGTCGGGCCTCGACTTGCTCGAGCTGTTTGCTTTCGTACATCCGGCTCGGTTCGTGGTGCCGACACCCAAAGGCCTGGCGCATGCGTTGGGATTGCCCGAGCCCGCAGGCGACGATGGGGTGCCGGCCCTGCTGCAGGCTGCGGCGGGAGCGCTGCTGGAGACATGCCAGAGCGAAGCCTGGAGCGAGCGTGAGGGCGCGTGGAGCGCGCTGCAGTCGCTGCTGCGCCTGCGCTGGCCGTGGGCGTCGCTAATCATCCCGCACGTCGCCAGGCCCGAACGTGCCGAGAAATGGTTGTTCTCCAAGCTGCCGGAGTGGGAGGAAGCCCCCGAACGCCCCCAGCCCGCGCAAGTCGGCGTTGCCCCCGAGGAAGTTGAAGCGCGGCTCGAGCGGCTTACCGGCGACAGCGCCGAGCGGCGCGAAGGCCAGCGGAGCTACGCCCGCGATGCCGGCCGGGTGTTCGCGCCCCGGCCTCACCGCGGCATGCCGCACATGCTGCTGGCGCAAGCCGGCACCGGCATCGGCAAGACGCTGGGCTACCTCGCGCCGGCTTCGGTCTGGACCGAGAAGTCGCATGGGACGGTCTGGGTTTCGACTTATACCAAGAACCTGCAGCGCCAGCTTCGGCGGGAAAGCACCCGGGCCTGGCCCGAACGGCGCCCCGACGGCAGCCGGCCAGTCGTGGTCCGCAAGGGCCGCGAAAATTATCTGTGCCTGCTCAACCTGGAAGATGCGCTGCAAGGCGGATTCGGCGGCCGCGCAGCAATTCTGGCGCATCTGGTGGCACGCTGGGCCGCCTACAGCCAGGACGGGGACATGATCGGCGGCGACTTGCCGGGCTGGCTCGGAACGCTGTTCCGCAGCCGGGCGATCCGTTCGCTGACCGATCAGCGCGGCGAATGTGTCTATGCCGGCTGCCCGCATTACCGGAAGTGCTTCATCGAGCGTGCCGCGCGCGCTTCGGCCCAAGCCGATCTCGTCATCGCCAACCACGCGCTGGTGATGATCAACGCTGCGCGCGGCCGCGATCATGCACAGCGGCCGACCCGTATCGTCTTCGACGAGGGCCACCACGTCTTCGAAGCGGCGGACAGCACGTTCGCAGCGGCGCTGACAGGCCAGGAGGCGATCGAACTCAAGCGCTGGATCCTCGGGCCAGAAAAAGGTTCGCGCGGCCGCCGTCGGGGGCTTGCGGCGCGGCTCGCCGACGTGGCCAGCTACGACGAGGCCGGGGCCAAGGCGATCGCGCAGGCCTGCGAGGCCGCCGGAGCGCTGCCAAGCGATGGCTGGCTCCAGCGCCTCGCCGAAGGCAACCCCTTCGGGCCACTCGAAGCTCTGCTCGCCGCGGTTCGCGCGACGACGTATGCCCGCGACGAAAGCGGCGGTCAGGAAATGGGTTACGGCATCGAAACCGAAGCCGCGCAGCTCGACGGAAACTTCGTCGAACTGGCCCAGCAGGCGGCCAGCGCGCTCGCCGCGATCCGCCAGCCGCTGATCAAGCTCGGCGTGCGTCTCGAAGCCATCGCCGAGGACGCGCCCGATTGGCTTGATGGGCCGGGCCGCGCCCGCATCGAAGGCGCGCGCCACTCGCTGGCTTGGCGGATCGATACGCTGGCGGCCTGGGAAGCCCTGCTCAGCCGCCTTGGCGGCGCGGCCGATCCCGATTTTGTCGATTGGCTGGCCGTTGAGCGCTCCGACGCGCGCGAGTTCGATATCGGCCTCCACCGTCACTTCCTCGATCCGATGAAGCCGTTCGCCAAAGTCGTGCTCGAACCGGCGCATGGCGTGATGCTGACCAGCGCGACGCTCTGCTCGTCGGGCGTAGCCGGCCCCGATTGGGACACCGCTTTGGCCCGCTCGGGCGCGCTCCACCTGGACGGGCGTCCGATGCTTGCCACTGCGGAGAGCCCGTTCGATTATGCCTCTCGCGCCGAAGTGCTGATCGTCACCGACGTCACCAAGGGCGATCTGGCCGCGCTGGCGGGCGCCTATGCCCGCATCATCGAAGCGAGCGGTGGCGGCGTGCTCGGTCTGTTCACCGCGATCAGGCGCCTACGCGCGGTCCATGGACGCATAGCCGACCGGCTCGCGCGCGTGGGCCTGCCGCTCTACGCCCAGCATGTCGATCCGATCGATACCGGCACGCTGGTTGACATCTTCCGCGACGACCCCGCCGCCAGCCTGCTCGGCACCGATGCGCTGCGCGACGGAGTCGACGTGCCGGGCCACAGCTTGCGCTGCGTGATCATGGAGCAGGTGCCGTGGCCAAAGCCGTCGATCCTGCATCGCGCCCGCCGGGCCGCGAATGGCGGCAGCACGCATGATGACCGTCTTATCCGCGCTCGCCTGGCGCAGGCGTTCGGGCGCCTGATACGCAGCGGCGAGGACAGCGGACACTTCGTCGTGCTCTCTCCCGCCTTCCCCACCCGGCTTCTGGGCGCATTCCCTGCTGGCACACCGGTTCTGCGCCTGCCGCTTGACGAGGCTTTGCAGCGCATCGCGGCCGGGGTTTTCTCCGGCCAACAAGTACCGGCTTTTGGCCGGCGCGAAACCGAGCCCAATGAGAGATAGCCATGGAGAGCCCCAAGAAAATTCTCGGGCTTCTGCGCCATGCCAAGTACGACGCGGGGGACCCGTCGCTGCGCGATTTCGAACGCGGCCTCAATGGCAAGGGCCGGCGCGGTGCAGCGCTGATGGGGCGCCACATCCGCGGGCAGGGCGTGACGTGGGACCGGCTGATCGCCAGCCCTGCCGAGCGCGTGCGCATGACGCTGGCAGCCGCCAGTCTGGGCACATCAACGAAATGGGACGAGCGGCTCTATCTGGCGGATAGCGGCACCTTGCTCGATGTGCTGCGCGAAATCGACGATGATCCCGCAGCGGTGCTGATCGCCGGGCACAACCCCGGCTTGCAAGAACTGATCTTCGAGCTGGTGGCGCCAGAAAGCGAGAACCAAGCCTTCGCCGCGGTGGCAGAGAAGTTTCCCACGGCGTCCTTTGCTGTGATCGAGCTGCCTATCGAACGGTGGGCGGAGTGTGCACCCGGTCGCGGTACTCTCGTCCATCTGGCCCGACCACGCGACCTCGATCCGGAACTGGGTCCCCTGGCGGGCTAGTCGATCTTGCGTCCCGGTAGCGACTGCGCGCTCTGGGTGAAGACGGCGCCGGTAACCTTGCCGCTGTCATCGGTAGTGAAGACCACTTGCGCATCCACGGCCTTCCAGAAGAACCGTAGGGGCGCTTCCGGATAGATCGACATGACGGGGCCGGTGGCCGACCCTTCCCGCTGCGCGCGCAGCGCATCTCCCTCGCGCCAGATCCGGAACACGACTCCGGGCCCAAAGTCGTAGCGGCCAGCCACGCGATCGAGTTCCTCCACGGCAAGCGGGACTTCGGTACGTGAAGCTGGCGGGGGCGGCGGCTCGGCGACCGCAGGCGTGGGGAGCACGGGCGAGCCGAGCAGGAAATGCATCGCCAGGTCGCTCGTGGAGGGCTCGGCTCCGCTGTTCGCCAGCGCCACGATAGCCCGGGTGGACGCGGGCTCAACCGCCAGGTGCGAACGGTAGCCACCGGTTCCGCCGCCGTGCATGATCACCTCACGGCCGGGTTCCACTCGAGCCACCTGCCAGCCCAACGCCTGTTCGCTGCGCGCCTCGCCGGTTTCCCTGCGCACGGCCAGCGTCTTCGTCATCGCGGCGCCGAGCGGCGAGCCGGCATCGAGCACGGCGGCGGCGAACTTGAGCATGTCGTTGGCGGTCGAGCGGATGGCACCTGCGCCGGCGAGTGCCGGGATATGCCAGGGTTTGGCCGGCTGCAGGTACATGTCGTGCCCGGGTGCGAACCGCGCCTGCTGCTCCGCAGTGAGTGTGATCGCCGTGTCCTTCATGCCGAGCGGCCCCGTAATCCGCTCGCGCAGCAGCGTCTCGAAGTCCGATCCCGCGGCACGTCCAAGCAGGTAGCCGAGCAGGCCGACGCCGAGGTTCGAATACTCCCAGCGCTCGCCAATGTCCCGCGGCAGCTCGTACCCGGCCAGAAACTCGAGCATCATCGCGTCGGTGTAATCGGCATAGGGGTCTGCCGGATCGGCGAACGGCATGTTGTAGGGCAGCCGCGGCAGTCCCGAGGTGTGGGTGGAGAGATCGGCCAGCGTGATCTTCTTTCCGTCGCGCTCCGGCATCGTCGCGCCTTCGGGCAGGTAGTTCTCCGCCGGATCGTCGAGCGCGACTTCGCCCTTGTTGGCCATGTCGGCCAGCAGCAGCGCAGTGAACACTTTGGAAATCGAGCCGATCTCGAACAGCGTATCGCCGTCAAACGGCTCACCACCTGCCGGTCCGGCAGCGACGATGCGGCGCCCGCCAGGTTCCAGAACGCCGACGACAAGCCCCTGCCCCTCGCGCGGAGCGATACGGGCAGCGATCGCGGCTTCGATCTCTTCGTTCGGCGGGATCTGCCAGTTGGCAGGCAGCGGCTCCGGCGCACGCGGCTCTTCGGGAGGCGGACCGCCGGGTGCCAGCGCCAGCCGAAGCGATGCCCCGCCCTGTGTCCAGAAGCCGCGCCAGCCTTTAGTCGCCTCGTCCCACTCCCCCGCATAAGAGCCCGAGATCGAGGGAACCGCGACCGTCAGGCGATCACCCTCGAGCACGATGTCGCCAAGTGGGATGCCAAAGCCGCCTTGGTCCAGACTGTCGAGCGTGCCGGTCAGCTTGCCGTCCGGACCTGTCCGGACGTGGATCACCAGACGCAGCTGGGTCCCGCCGACGTCGAGCGTGCCCTGCCAGTCGCCCACGGCCTCTTGCGCAGCGGCAGGCGCGGATATCGTCATCGCCATACCGGCGAACGTCGCGGTCCAGCGATTCATTCGTCCCTCCCTGTCAGCCCATCGGCTTCATTTAGGCGGAGCGGCGACTTCCGACACAGCACTGTCTCGTCCACCACGCCGGAGTCGGCCAGTCTTACAGCGAAGCGGACAGATTCGTCAGGCAGCGAGCGCGTTTGCCAAGCGCTGGCGAATGGCTTTGAGGCTGGCGAGCAATTCGTCGTCGGCTTCCCGAGCTGCCGATGGCACCGGAGGGGCGGCGGTGAGGTCGGGAACAGCCGGAACGACGCTCGGGAGCCCGCGCGCGATGGCCTGGCGCGCTCCCTTCAGAGTGTAGCCTTCGCGATTGATCAGGCGGTCGATCGTTTCGACCAGCGCGACGTCTTCGGTCCGGTAATAACGCCTGCCGCTGCGCTTGAGCGGGCGGAGCATGGGAAACTGCTGCTCCCAATAGCGCAAGACATGCTGGCGAATCCCAAAGGCCGTCGCCACTTCGCCGATAGTCCGCAAAGCTTGCGGGTCTTTCCCGTCGTCAAAGCGAAGCTGGCGGGCGCCATCGGTCATCCGTCGCGGGCGATCCTGTCTTTGAGCTTCTGGCTGGACCGGAAGGTGAGCACCCGGCGCGGCGTGATCGGTACTTCAACCCCGGTCTTAGGGTTACGTCCAATCCGCTCCCGCTTGTTGCGCAGAATGAAGCTGCCAAAGCCGGAGATCTTCACGTTCTCCCCATTCGCCATCGATTCACACATCTTGGCGAGAATCGATTCGACCAGCGCCAGGCTTTCGGCCCGTGAGAAACCCATCTTGCGGTTGATGGTCTCGGCCAGATCCGCCCGGGTGAGAGTGCCTACAGATCGCATCATGGGCCGTCGAACCTCCCCTTTGTTCAACCCCTTCCAAGTTGGGGTCTTGATGGCTGAAACGCGCCTCTAAGGCAAGGCACGCTACGAAGGAACTCCCCAAACTGGGTGATTCAAACGCGCATCAGGCTGGCGCCCCAGGTAAAACCCCCGCCCATGGCTTCGAGCATGACCAGATCGCCGTCCTTAATGCGCCCGTCGCGCCGGGCCACGTCGAACGCCAGCGGCACGGAAGCGGCCGAAGTATTGGCATGGCGATCGACCGTGACGACGACTTTCTCATTCGCCAGGCCCAGCTTGCGGGCCGTGGCGTCGAGTATCCGCAGATTGGCCTGGTGCGGCACCACCCAGTCGATGTCGGCGGGCGTGTAGCCGGTTGCGGCGAGCACTTCTTCGAGCACTTCGGCGAGGTTGACGACCGCATGGCGGAATACCTCGCGACCCTTCATCCTGAGCTTGCCCACCGTTCCGGTCGTGGAAGGCCCGCCGTCGACATAGAGCAGTTCGCGATGAGCGCCATCGGCGTGGAGCTTGCTGGCGAGAATGCCGGGGCCATCCTCTGCGACCTCTTCGGCGCGCAGGACGAACGCGCCGGCACCGTCGCCGAACAGCACGCAAGTGGCTCGGTCTTCCCAGTCGAGGATGCGGCTCATCGTTTCCGCGCCGATCACCAGCGCGCACTTCGCCATGCCGGTTCGCAGCATCGAATCGGCCGTCGCAAGTGCGTAGAGGAAGCCCGAGCATACCGCCGCGACGTCGAAGGCGGGGCCGCCGTTGCAGCCGAGCTCGTGCTGCACCTTGGTCGCGGTTGCCGGAAACGTGCTGTCGGGCGTCGCGGTCGCGAGGACGATGAGATCGATTTCGGAAGCCTCGATCCCGGCATCGGCGAGCGCAGCGCGAGCGGCCATGGTGGCGAGCGAAGCGGTCGTCTCGTCTTCGGCGGAGATGTAACGGCCGGTGATTCCGGTGCGCTCGCGGATCCACTCGTCGCTGGTGTCGACGAGCTTGGCGAGTTCCTCGTTGGCCATGTACTTGGCCGGTAGCGCCGAACCCGAACCTTTGAAGACCGAGCGGATCATTGCACGCTCGTCCGCGACGCGCCGGCCTTGCCGTTTTCCCGGAGCCGCACTTCGCCGAGTTCCGACAAGTCAGCGGCAATGCGCTCGGTCAAGCTTTCCTCGAGCAGCCGCGCCGCCACTGCTACGGCGTTGGCCACACCTGCGGCCGTCGCCGATCCATGCGACTTCACCACCACGCCGTTAAGGCCAAGGAAGACCGCGCCGTTGTGATTGTTCGGGTCGAGGTGGTGGCGCAGCAGCTCGGTTGCCGGGCGCGAGACCAGAAAGCCGATCTTCGACCGCAGCGAGCTGCGAAACGCCGTCTTGAGCAGATCGGTCACGAACCGGGCCGACCCTTCGATCGCCTTGAGCGCGATATTCCCCGAAAAGCCGTCGGAGACGACCACATCGACATTCCCCCGGTTGATCTTGTCGGCTTCGACATAGCCTTCGAAGCTTAGCGCGAGGCCGGTTGCAGCGCGCAATCGCTGCGCCGCTTCCTGCAGTTCGTCGGTGCCCTTGGTATCCTCGGTGCCTATATTGAGCAAACGCACTCGCGGCTTCTCACGCCCGGTCACGATGCGCGAATAGGCCGCGCCCATGATGGCGAACTGCACGAGATTACGCGGATCGCACTCGGTATTGGCACCGAGATCCAGCATGACCACGTCATGCTCTTCAAGCGTCGGCATCAGCGCTGCGAGCGCAGGGCGGTCGATCCCGGGCATCGTGCGGAGCGCGACTTTGCTCATCGCCATCAGTGCGCCGGTATTGCCAGCGCTTACCGCGGCGCCGGCGGCACCCTTCTTCACCGCGTCGATCGCCAGGCCCATCGATGTGGTCTTGGCGCGGCGCAGGGCCTGCGTCGGCTTCTCGTCGCCCGAGACCACGCCCTCGCAATGGAGGATCTCGGACGCGCTGCGCATGTTCGGGTGGTTGTCGAGCGCAGCCTTTATCCGCGCTTCGTCGCCGACGAGCAGAAACTTGAAACGCTCATGCCGCCGGCGAGCGAGCGCCGCGCCGGACACCATGACACGCACGCCCTCGTCGCCGCCCATCGCATCGACAGCGATACGCGGCAGGCTCATGCGCTAATCCCTGTTGTTCCGGGGCTTAAAGCCCGACCGAGACGATCTCGCGTCCGTTGTAGTGGCCGCATCCGATGCACAAGTTGTGCGGGCGCTTCAGCTCGCCGCAGTCGGGGCATTCATGGAACGCTTCGACCTTGAGCGCATCATGCGAGCGGCGCATGCCGCGGCGGGAGGGGGATGTTTTTCTCTTAGGGACAGCCATCGCGGCACCTGTTCCTTGAAATCTCTAAATCTGCTTGGACGGCGGCCCTATGCCATGCCCTGTGCTTAAGCAAGGGCAGTAGCGGCAAGGTTAGCCATGCGGCGAAGGCGCGGCCTATAGCGATTTTTCGCAATGACGCAAGGAGGTGATCCTAGCGAGCCGCCATAGCCGCATCGCCGACGAACGGGTTGCTCTGCCGCTCTCGGCCGAAGGTGCTGGTCGGCCCGTGCCCCGGCACGAAAGTCACCTCATTGCCAAGCGGCCAGAGCTTCTGCGTGATCGCGTCGAGCAGGTCCTGGTGGTTGCCCATCGGAAAGTCGGTGCGGCCGATCGAGCCGGCGAACAGGACATCGCCCACGAACGCAAACTGGGTCGGCCTATGGTAGAACACGACGTGGCCCGGCGTGTGACCGGGGCAGTGGATCACTTCGAGCTCCACTTCGCCGAAACGAACCGTGTCGCCATCCTCCAGCCAGCGGGTCGGCTCGAACACCTTGGTTTCGATACCGAAGCGCGGGCCGTCATCCTCGAGCCGCGCGATCCAGAATCGGTCATCCTCGTGCGGACCTTCGACCGGCAAGTCCAGCTCGCTTGCCAGCATGCCGGCCTGTCCGCAGTGATCGGCATGGCCGTGGGTGAGGAGGATCTTTTCCAGCGTCACTCCGGCCTTGGCGACGCTCCCCTTGATACGGTCGAGATCGCCGCCGGGGTCGACCAGCGCTCCGCGCATGGTTTTGGTGCACCACAGCAGCGAGCAGTTCTGCTGGAACGGGGTGACGGTAATGATGGCGGCGCGCAGCGGGCTTTCGGTCATGCCCGCTAGGTGGCGGCGAATCGCCGCAGCTTCAATGCTCGCTGATCAGGGTGCCTATCGCGCCTGGCGCGCCGCCATCTCCTTCCGCCACTCCTCGGGCGTCGGCATGATCGGGTTGTCCACCCGGCGCAGGATCTTCCATTCGCCGTCCTCGCGGATGAACTCGTCCTCGTAGACGCCGGTCAGCTCGGGGACCGGGCTGCCGTCGGCGCCACGCATGATCAGCAAGTGGCGCGAGCGCGCGCTCGCGCGGTCGCCTTCGACGTCGACCTGCGGGTTCGACACCAGGTGATAGCTCTCCATGTTGACGAAGCCAGGCGCAGGTTCGCCGAACAGGCCCACCAGCAAGTCCTTGATCT
>CAYTPY010000080.1:0-9402 GCA_964439725.1 uncultured Erythrobacter sp.
AGCACGGTCGGGTTCATCGACCGGATCGTGGTCAACGTGCTGGTCGAGCCGATCAAGGGCGAGTTCCGGCTCAGCGACACGCAAGTCTCGTTCATGGGCATGGCCTTCACCGTGCTCAACATCGGCGTCGGGCTGGTGGTGGCCCGTTATGCGGAGCGGGTGCGGCGGCTGTCGCTGATCTCGGTCGGCACCGTGTTGTGGTCCGCGGCTACCGCGGCCTGTGGTTGGGCGGGAAGCTGGGTGCAACTCCTCGTGGCCCGGATGGGCGTGGGGCTGGGAGAGGCGATTGGCCTGCCGAGCCTGCAATCGGTGATCTCCGACTATTTTCCGGCCAACAAGCGCGGCCTTGCGATTTCGGTCCTCATGCTGGCGCCACCGGTCGGGGCTTTCATCGGTTTTGTCGGCGGCGGCTGGATTGCGCAGAACTTCGACTGGCGCTTCACTTTTCTGATCGCGGCGCTGCCGGGTGTGCTGCTCGGCGTCGTCGCCTGGCTGTTCATTGCCGAGCCGCCGCGGGGCCGGCACGACCTCGGCGCCGGTGACGACGTACCGCCGATCAGCGCGGTGCTGCGCCGGCTGTTCGGGCTGCGCAGCGCCCGCAACCTGGTGATCGGCTCGGCGCTCGCGGCGATGCTCGGCTTCGGGCTCAACTACTTCTTCACATCGCTGATGATCCGCAAGTTCGAGCTGGGTCTGGCGGAAGCAGGCCTCTACTCCGGCCTCATCGCCAGCTTGCCCGCCGCGCTCTCGGTGGTCGGCAGTGGCTGGCTGGCGGACCGCTTAAGCGTTAGGGGGCCGGCCGCCTATGCGCTGATACCTGCTATCTGCCTGATCATCGGCGGGCCTTTGTACGTTCTTGCGATTACCCGCGACAGCCTGCCAGTCCTGCTCGGGCTGATCAGCGTGACCACGTTCCTGACCTTCGGATATCTCGGCGTGACTTACGCGGCGCTACAGAACCTGATGCACCCGCGCATGCGGGCTACCTGCTCAGCGGTGCTGAACGTGATCTATGGCCTGGTCAGCGGCATCGGCCCCATTCTGCTCGGGGCGTTGAGCGACCGCATGGCCGTGAGCTACGGCCCCGCGCAAGGCCTTGCGGTGGCGATGGCCATCACCGGCGCCCTCTACGTCTGGGCGGGCTTGCACTACCTGTCAGCGGCACGACGGTTGGGGGCCGACACCGCGATCGCCACCGCGCCGGCCGGCTGAGCCAACGCGGCGTGGCGTGCCTTAGTGCGCCTCGTCCCAGTTCTTGCCCGTCCCGATCTCGATACCTAGCGGGACGTCAAGCTTTACCGCGGGCAGTGCCGCTTCGGCCATGACCCGCTCGATCACCGGGCTCGCCGCCGCGACGTCGCCTTCGGGCAGCTCAAAAACCAGTTCGTCGTGGACCTGCAGCAGCATCTTCACGTGGCTTAGCCCCGCATCGGCGAGCGCCCCGGGCATCCGCGCCATCGCCCGCTTGATGATGTCGGCGCTGGTGCCCTGAATCGGGGCGTTGATCGCGGCGCGTTCGCTGCCCTGGCGCTCGTGCGGCACTTTGGCATTGATCCGGGGGAACCACGTTTTGCGGCCGAACAGCGTCTCCGAATAGCCGCGCTCGCGCACGCTTTCGAGCGTGTGGACGATGTAGCGCTGGATTCCGGGGAAGCGCTCGAAATAGCGGTCGATAATCGCTTGCGCTTCGTCGGCCTCGATTCCAAGCCGGCCGCCGAGCCCCCAGCGGCTGATGCCGTAGAGGATCGCGAAGTTGACGGTCTTCGCTTTCGCCCGGGTGTCGCGGTCGACTTTGCCGAACATCTCCATCGCGGTGCGCGAGTGAATGTCCTCGCCGGCCGTGAACGCTTCCTTGAGCGGCGGCACGTCGGCCATGTGGGCGGCAAGCCTGAGCTCGATCTGTGAATAGTCGGCGGCCAGCAGCACGTTGCCTTCGTCGGCGACGAAGGCCTCGCGGATGCGCCGGCCGATCGCGGTGCGGATCGGGATGTTCTGCAGGTTGGGGTCGGTCGAGGACAGGCGCCCGGTCTGCGCGCCGACGAGCGAGTAACAGGTGTGGACGCGGCCGGTCGCCGGGTTGATCGCGGCCTGGAGCGCTTCGGTGTATGTGCTCCTCAGCTTGGATAGCTGGCGCCATTCGAGCACCATTCTGGCCACCGGCGCGCCCTGGTTGGCGAGGCCCTCCAGGATCGCCTGGTCGGTCGAATACTGCCCGCTCTTGCCCTTGCGCCCGCCTTTGTAGCCCATCTTCTCGAACAGCACGTCGCCCAGTTGCTTCGGGCTGCCGATCGTGAATTCCATCCCGCAACAGTCCCAGATCTCGCGCTCGATCCGGGTTGTTTCCTTGGCGAACTCCTCGGACAGGCCGGCGAGTGCCTCGCGATCTACCTTGATCCCGTGTCGCTCCATCTGCGCCACCACCGGGATCAGCGGCCGATCCACCCGCTCATAGATGCGCGTTCCGCTTTCGAGCGGGAGGCGGGGTTTAAGGACCTTGTGCAGCCGCCAGGTCACGTCGGCGTCCTCGCCGGCGTATTCGGTCGCCTTGTCGAGCGGGACCTCGCCGAACGGGATCTGCTTTTTTCCGGTCCCGCAGATGTCCTTGTAAGTCAGCGTGGTGTGGCCGAGGTGACGCTGGCTCAGCTCGTCCATGCCGTGCCCGCCGCCGATCCCCTCGGGCGAGCGGCCGGCGTCGAGCGCGAAGCTGATGATCATCGTGTCGTCGACCGGCGCCACCTCGACTCCGTTCCGCGCGAAGACGTTGATGTCGTACTTCACGTTCTGCCCGACCTTGAGCACCGCGTCGCTTTCCAGCAGCGGCTTCAGCGCCGTTAGCGCGGCGGCCTTGTCCACTTGCACCGGCCGCTCCGCGAACATGTCGCTGCCGCCGTGGCCCAACGGGATGTAGCAGGCATCGTTCGGCCCCAGCGCCATGCTCAGCCCGGTCAGCTCGGCACGCATCGCGTCGATGTCGGTCGTTTCGGTATCGATCGCCACCAGCCGGGCCGCAAAGGCCCGTGCAATCCAGTGCTCAAGCCGCTCCAGGGACTGCACCGTCTCGTAAGCCGCGCGATCGACCACGGGCCACTCGGGCAGCGGCTGGCGATTGCCTGCCAGAGACGCCGCTGCACCGGGAGTTTCGGGCTTGGCCGGATTGAGCTGCGTCGGGCGGTCGGGGCTGCCCTTGCCGTCGCCCAGCCGCTTGAGCAGGCTGGTGAAGCCGTGCGTCTCCAGAAACTGCGCCAGCGGCTCGTGCGGTGTCGGCTTGAGCGCGAAGTCTTCGAGCGGGATCGGCAGCGGGCAGTCCTCTTTGAGCTGGACCAGCTCGCGGCTGAGCAGCGCCATCTCGCGCCCTTCGATCAACCGCTCGCGCAGCTTCCCCGCCTTCATCGACGGGGCCGCATCGAGCGCCGCTAAGAGCGAGCCGTGATCCTGGATCAGCTTGCTGGCGGTCTTGGGGCCGATGCCGAAGATGCCCGGGATGTTGTCGACGCTGTCGCCCATCAGCGCCAGCACATCACCGACGAGTTCGGGCGGCACGCCGAACTTCTCGACCACTTCGGGGATGTCGATCCGCTGGTTCTTCATCGTGTCCAGCATGTCGATGCAGCCCCCGTCGATTCCGTCGTGGGGCTCGCCGCACTTGCCGACGAGCTGCATCAGGTCCTTATCGCTGGAGACGATCGTCACGTCCCAGCCGCGCCGGGTCGCTTCCCTGGCGTAGGAGGCGATCAGGTCGTCGGCCTCCAGATCGTCTTCCTCGATGCAGGCCAGGCTAAACGCCCGGGTCGCGTCCCGGATCAGCGGGAACTGCGGCACCAGGTCGTCGGGAGGGGGCGGGCGGTTAGCCTTATATTGGTCGTAGAGCGCGTTCCTGAAGCTGGTCGAGCCTTTGTCCAGGATCACCGCGAGGTGGGTCGGCCCGTCTGCCTTGTCGAGGTCATCCGCCAGCTTCCACAGCATTGTGGTGTAACCATAGACCGCGCCCACCGGCACACCTTGTGGGTTGGTGAGCGGCGGCAGCCGGTGATAGGCACGGAAGATGTAAGCCGATCCGTCGACCAGATAGAGATGCTGCTTGTCCGCCATGAACGGGTGTTAGGGTCGATGGCTAGCGGTGGCAACGCCGCTGCGGCGGGGGTCAAGGGTTGACCTTGCCACATTGTTGCCACTATTCAGCGGGTGAAATCTGCTTCGGCGATTTCGCGCCTGCTCCGCAAGGGGCGTAGCTGAAGGATTATAACTATGCGCAAGATCGTTCTCGTCGCCGCCGCTGTCGGTGCTCTCTCGCTCGCCGCTTGCTCGGAAGGCACCCAGGACGCCGCCGGCGACACGGCGGATTCCGCAATGGCCGACGCTGAAGCCAACATGGAAGCCGCTGGCGAAGCCATCGACGACGCCGCTGCCGAAGCCGGTTCCGCGATCGATTCGGCCGGCGAAGCCACCGATCAGGCCGCGACCGAAGTCGAAGCGGACGTGCAGAACGAGACCACGACCGAAGCCGCTGTCGACTAAGCTGCTACCGTCGGTTTTACAGGGAAGGGCGCGGCCGCAGGGCTGCGCCCTTTCTTGTTGCGCTCAGTTAGCGGCGACCGCGGTGCCGCCCGCTGATCCGTAGCGTGCGTTGGCGTACTGCCGGCTCTGCCCATAACCATCGTAAATTGCCCGGGCGATCGTGGCGATCCGGCCTTCGCGGTTGAGCCGCGTGCCTTGGCCCGTCACATAGATTGCCACGGCGACCGCGTTGCCATCGGGGCCGGTGATGATGCCGATATCGCTGGAGGTATTGTTGAGCGAGCCGGTCTTGTGCGCGACCTTGACGCCCGATGGCAGCTGCGCCGGAATCCGCCGCACGCCGGTACGGCAGCGCTCCATCGCATCGATGATGACATGGCGGCTGGAGGCGGAGAGCCACTGGCCGCGGTAGAGCCCGGCGAGCATCTTCACCATGTCGGTGGGCGTGGCGCTGTCGCGCACGTCGATGCGCTGCGCAGGATTTATCTCGCCATCGTCGCGCACCAGCGTTGCGATGTCGCGGGTGAGGTTGAAGTTCTCGATGCCTGCGCGCCGGGCCCAATCGTTGACCGCAGCCGGCCCGCCGACCGCAGCGAGGAGGGCATCGGTGGCAGGGTTCGAACTGCGCGTGATCATCAGGTCGATCAGCCGGAGCGCGCTCATGTATTCGCCTTTGCGCACTGGAGCCACGGGGCTTGAGAATGGCTT
Source organism: uncultured Erythrobacter sp. (assembly GCA_964439725.1). Classification (GTDB taxonomy): domain Bacteria; phylum Pseudomonadota; class Alphaproteobacteria; order Sphingomonadales; family Sphingomonadaceae; genus Croceibacterium_A. Next base: position 5,224 of record CAYTPY010000080.1, read on the forward strand.
CGAAGGCACCGGAACCAGCAGCGGGAATTCGCTCGTCAGCGACCAGCGGCCCTGATCCACGCCTTCGAGATAAGTCGCCGCGATGGCAATCTTGCTCGTGCTGGCCATCGGGAAGCGCTGATCGCCCAGGATCGACACTTCTTCGCCCGTGACCAAGTCGATCGCGGCGACGCCGATGCGGCCCTGCGAGCCGTCGGCCAGGGCGGCGATCTGCTGGGCGAGCGGACTGTCATAGCGGGCCGTGAAGTCCACCGGCGCGCGCACTTCGGTGCCGAGCGCGCGGTCGAATGCCGCTTCGAGATCGATCCGGCTTTGCGCCTGTGCCGGCGCGGCTGTGAAGGCTGTGGCGGCCAGCGCAAAGCCGGCTGCGACCCGTCCGAGAATCCCCAGTTTCATCCCTGTACCGTATCCCCGCGATTGTTGTCGAAAGCTTAACCATACGAAAATCCATGACAATGTGATTCGCGCTTAAGGGACTCGTCAGCGCGGCCAAGCGTTGGAAAAGCGGGAACTTACGGCGGTTAGAGGCCGAACGGGTAGGTCTCGGGAAAGCCGCGATCGGGCTCGGGCGGGCCGAGCGGCGTGAGGGCTCGGGTCTCGTCGAACCACACCCAGGCGTCGAACTGATCGGGCAGGACGGCCTCGCTGTAGTGGCTCCATCGCTCCGTTTCCGGGCGATAAATGACGCCAATGAAGCGCTCGATTCGGGGACTGAACAGTCTCTGGCGCAGTGTTTCGTGCTTCCCTGGCGTCAGATCGAGCGCGAAACGCGCGATCCCGCTGTCGTGACAGAGGCGTTCGTAGCTGTCGCTGCGGCTCGGCAGCACTCGCTTGGTCTGGCGCGGGCTGTCCCAGTCGTCGGCGGCGGTGACGGTGCCGGTGTGAGTGCCGAAGCCGATCAGGACGCATTGCTCGCCCCAACGCTCGCGGGCGAGCTGGCCGATGTTGTGTTCGCCGCGCACCCGGCCCATCTCGGTGGCACGGGCATCGCCGATGTGGCTGTTGTGAGCCCAGACCAGCGCTTTGGCGTCCGGCCCGCCTTGCTCGAGAAGATGGTCGAGCGTGTCGGCCATGTGCTGGTCGCGCAAGTTCCAGCTTTCCGCGCCGCCATAGTACATCACGCGGTAGTAGCGCTCTGCCGAGGCGACGAGCCGCGCATTCATCGCTGCGCCGAACCCCTCCTCGTCGTGGTCGTCGTCGAGGGCTTGTTCGAGCATTTCGCGGCATTGCGCGATGACTTGCTGCTCGCATTCGGCATAGCCGCGGCTGAGCGCGGCGCGGCCATAGGTCTCGGGCTCCGCCTGCCAGGGGGTGAGGCAGCCGTAGCGTTGCCGCGCCACTTGCGCGGCTTCGGGATCGTTCTCGTCGAGGTAAGCGAGGACCGCTTCGATCGAGCCCGACATGTTGTAGATGTCGAGGCCGTAGAACCCGGCCATCCGTTCCGGCCCGCGATCCGCGTTGATTGCGCGCAGATCGTGCACAAGTGCGTCGATGACGGTGTTGCGCCACATCCAGGTCGGGAAGCGCTGGAACGGCACCGGCGCGCCGGGACGATGCGGGCGGTGGCGGATGTAGCGGTCGAGGGCGGCGGCGTCCGGCCAGTCCGCCTCCACCGCGACGATGGTGAAACCGTGCCGCTCGACGAAGCGGCGGGTGATCGCCGCGCGGGCGGCATAGAACTCATGGGTGCCGTGGCTCGCTTCGCCGAGCAGCACCACGCGCCGGTCGGCAAAGCGGTCGAACCACTCGGCGAAATCGGCATCCTCGTCCGGATCGGGCAGCGGCTCGGCCGCTTGGGCGATACATTCGGGAAGGCTGAGCTCGCGCGCGGGCTTGTGGTTGCTGGCCGAACGCTCGCCCGCGTCCCAGCGCCCATGCGCGCCGATCAGCGGCACGAAGCGGACGCCGCCGAGATCGTCCTCTACCCACTCGTCCTCCCCCTTGCGGGTGACGCGGAGCAGCGATTGCAGGTCCTCGCCGCCGACCGGCACCACCAGCCGCCCGCCGATGGCGAGCTGCTGCTTGAGCGGTTCGGGCACTTTGTCACCGCCGGCGGCGACGAGGATGGCGTCGAACGGTGCCTGGCCGGGCAAGCCAGTGCTGCCGTCGCCGGCCATCACCACGACATTGTCGTAGCCCAATTCCAGCAGCCGTCGCTGTGCGCTTTCCGCCAGCGTGGCATGGCGCTCGATCGCGAAGACCTCGCTCGCGATCCGCGACATGATCGCCGCCGCGTAACCCGAGCCGGCGCCGACTTCGAGCACGCGAGCCTGCGGCCCGATGTCCGCCGCCTCGATCATCAAGGCGACGATATAGGGCTGGCTGATCGTCTGGTCTTCGCCGATCGGCAGCGGGCCGTCTTCGTAAGCGAACTCGCGCAGCCGCTCCGGTACGAAGGCTTCGCGCGGCACGTCCGCCATCGCGGCGAGTACTTGATCCTGCCCGATCCCCCGCGCCCTTAGCTGGCGTTCGACCATCGCTTGGCGGAGATCGGCGGGATCGGACATTGCTGGCCTCCTCAGCAACCTGCGCAGCCAGCTGCGCACGAATCTAGGCCGCGGCGAGGGCCCGTGCGATCGCCTCCACGGACTGGTTGATCAGATCCTTGGCGACCGTGCCGACAACGCGGCTTTCGACTTCCTTGTGCAAGCGCTGGCGGATTTGGCCGAGCGTCTTGGAGTCGGCCGCAATCACCAGCTGGCCGATGCCGCCGCGCAGGGCCTGGGTATTGAGCCATTCGGCGATCGCGGCACCATGTGCCAGTTCGTCGAGGTCGGTGCTGCCGCTCCGCTGCCCCGCCGGATCCTGGTGGCGGATGCCGGCGCTGAAGTTGGTCAGTTCCAGGTCCAGTTCGGTGACGCGTTCGAGCTTGGGTTCGAACGGCTGGCCGACGTTGCGCATCAACACGAACCGTTCGCCGTTGGCGAGCGCGACGAGGGCCTGGTGCGGAATCTTCATAAGTGGACTCTCCTCCATGGGTCTTCCCGACTCAACGGGCGAGCGCGATGGAGGTGCCCAAGCAAAAGGGCCGGGGGATCGCTCCCCCGGCCCTCGCTTGTCGCTTGCTTGCAGCTTGGGCTTAGAAGCCCATGCCGCCCATGTCGGGCATGCCGCCGCCGCCCGGCATTGCCGGCTTGTCGTCCGGCAGCTCGCTGATCGCCGCTTCGGTGGTGATCAGCAGGCCGGCGACCGAGGCCGCGTCCTGCAGCGCGGTGCGAACGACCTTGGTCGGGTCGATCACGCCAGCCTGGACGAGGTTCTCGTACGTGTCGGTCTGAGCGTTGAAGCCCTGCGTTTCGTCGTTCTCGCGCAGCAGGTTGCCGGCGACAACGGCGCCGTCATGACCGGCGTTCTCGGCGATCTGACGCACCGGCGACTGGATCGCCTTGCGGACGATGTCGATGCCGCGGGTCTGGTCGTCGTTGGCGCCCTTGAGGCCTTCGAGAGCCTTGGTCGCGTAGAGGAGAGCGGTACCGCCGCCAGGGACGATGCCTTCCTCGACCGCAGCGCGGGTGGCGTGAAGCGCGTCGTCGACGCGATCCTTGCGTTCCTTGACCTCGACTTCGGACGCGCCGCCGACCTTGATCACCGCGACACCGCCGGCCAGCTTGGCCAGACGTTCTTGCAGCTTCTCACGGTCGTAGTCGGACGTGGTGGTCTCGATCTGGGCACGGATCTGCTCGACACGGGCCTTGATGCCGTCGGCATCGCCGGCGCCATCGACGATCGTGGTGTTGTCCTTGTCGATGGTGACGCGCTTGGCTTCGCCGAGCATGCCCACGGTGACGTTCTCGAGCTTGATGCCGAGATCTTCCGAGATCATCTCGCCGGCGGTCAGGATCGCGATGTCCTGCAGCATCGCCTTGCGGCGATCGCCGAAGCCCGGGGCCTTGACGGCCGCGACCTTGAGGCCGCCGCGCAGCTTGTTGACCACCAGAGTGGCGAGCGCTTCGCCTTCGATGTCTTCGGCGATGATCAGCAGCGGACGGCCCGACTGCACCACGGCCTCGAGGATCGGCAGCATCGCCTGCAGGTTCGAGAGCTTCTTCTCGTGGATCAGGATGTACGGATTATCCAGTTCCACCGTCATCTTTTCGGCGTTGGTGACGAAGTACGGCGAGAGGTAGCCGCGGTCGAACTGCATGCCTTCGACGACGTCGAGCTCGAATTCGAGACCCT
>CAYTPY010000081.1:0-9379 GCA_964439725.1 uncultured Erythrobacter sp.
TTGGCACCCAGCTTCTTGCGGATGCGGGTGACGAAGACCTCGATCGTGTTCGAATCGCGGTCGAAATCCTGATCGTAGATATGTTCGATCAGTTCGGTGCGGCTCACCACCTTGCCCTTGTGGTGCATCAGGTAGCTGAGCAGCTTGTATTCCTGCGCGGTCAGCTTGACCGGCTCCCCGTCCAAGGTGACGCGGCCCGAACGGGTGTCGAGGCGGACCGGGCCGGCAGTGAGTTCGGAGCTGGCATTGCCCGATGCGCGGCGGATCAGTGCGCGCAAGCGGGCGATCAGCTCCTCGGTTTGGAACGGCTTGGCCAAGTAGTCGTCGGCACCGGCGTCCAGCCCCGCGACTTTGTCCGACCAGGAATCGCGCGCGGTCAGCACCAACACAGGGAAGTTGCGTCCTTCCTTGCGCCACATGCCGAGGACGGTGAGGCCGTCGATCTCCGGCAGCCCGAGGTCGAGGATCACCGCATCGTAGTCTTCGGTCGAACCCAGGAAATGACCATCTTCGCCGTCAGTGGAAAGATCGACGGCATAACCGGTCTGTTCGAGCGTCGATTTGAGCTGCTGCCCGAGGGTGGGCTCGTCCTCGACGATCAGGATGCGCATTTATTAGGTCCCCTGCAGTGACGCGGCCCGATGTGGGCTTTTGTATCAAACGCGTCAACGGGGCGCCCGTATCCCCAGCCCCTGGTATCCAAGCCCTATCGCGACACCCGCAAGATCCGCGCGGTGCGCGCATCGACGTCGACCCAGACCACGCGGCCTTCCTTGATGAACTTCAGACGATAGGCGCTGGCCGCACCGTCCCATTCGAAGCTCAAGTAGTCGTGGCCCTTCATCTGGGGGATCACGCGGCGTTCGATCTCGCGAACGGGCAAGGTCCGCCCGGCCCGCATCTCTTCGCGAGCGCTCGTCTGGTCGGCGCGGGATTGCGCCGACGCAGGCACGGCCGCGCCTCCCGAAACGAGAGCGGCGGCAACAGCAAAGGCGAGGAGCTTGCGCATGGCGGATGTGTGCCTAGGCGCAAGCCATTGAACAAGGTGTGAATACCGGCGGCGGCCGGCATTCAGGCTAAGGTGTGGCTATCGGGTCATCTCGTAGACGACCCGAACCGTAACTCCCGCCTGCACCATGCCGGGCTGAACCGGAGTGGACGCGGCATCCTGCGTCTCGGCCCGAACGGCGCGCAGGAACGGCATCGGCGGCTGCGATGCAATCGTCTCGCTGACCTCCAGCAAGCGAACGTCCGCGTATCCGGCGGCCCGCGCGTATTCAAGCGCCTGGGCCCGAGCCGTTTCCATGGCCTGGCGGCGCGCCTGCGCGCGCGCTGCGGTGTCGTCGTCGATCGACCAGTCGGGGCCGCCGAGGTCGGTGGCGCCGGCGGCGACGAGCGCGTCGAGCACTTGGCCGGTTCGGTCTATCTGGCGCAGCTTCACGCTGACGCGATTCGAAGCCTGGTAGCCGCGGAAGACCTGGCGCCGCGCGCTCTGGTCGTAGTCGTATTGCGCCCCGAGACTGATGCCGGTGGTCTGGATGTCGCGTTCGGGTACGCCGAGTTGCTTGATGCGCTCGACCACCCGGCTCATCGCCTGGGCATTGGTGCGCATCGCCTCGACCGCGGTACTCGCTTCGGTCGTGACGCCGGCGCTGACCGTGACGATGTTCGGCTCTGCCTCGACGTTCTCGTTGACGGTGAGCTCGACTACCGGGCCGGTGGCGGCGATCTGGATTTCGGCGGCCGCTGCCGGTGCGGCAATGGCGGCCACAGCAACGAGCGGCAGGGTGAGACGGATCATTCCAAGTTCTCCCAATAGATCCAGGTTAGCTGTGTCGCGGCGGATTACGCGCCGCTGAACCGAGCGTTCCTTGCGGCTCTCGCGGCGAAGGCCTAGGTGCGCGGCGCGATGGCGGAAGCACCGATCCTTTCCTGGGAAGGCCTAGGCCTGCAGCAAGGCGGGCGCTGGCTGTTCCGCGACCTCGACCTGCACGTCGGCCCGCGCGACCGGCTGGCACTGATCGGGCGCAACGGCGCGGGCAAGACGACGCTGTTCAAGCTGATCGCCAACCAGATCGAAGCCGATACCGGCAAGCGCTCGATCCAGCCCGGTACGCGCGTGGTGGTGCTGGAGCAGGAACCGGACCTGTCGGGCTGCGCCACGCTGATGGACTTCGCGCTGGGCGGCGAGGACCCGCCGCAGCGCTACGAAGTCGAAGCCATTGCCGGCCAGCTCGGCATCGACATGGAACGGGGGGCAGAAACGGCCAGCGGCGGCGAGCGGCGCCGGGCGCAGATCGCACGGGCGCTGGCGCAAGAACCGGACCTGCTGCTGCTCGACGAGCCGACCAACCACCTCGACCTCGCGGCGATCGATTGGCTCGAAGGCTGGCTGGGCCGTTACAAGGGCGCGTTCATTGCCATCAGCCACGACCGGACGTTCCTGAAGCGGTTGACCCAGGCCACCTTGTGGCTCGACCGCGGCGCGCTGCGGCGCAAGGAAGTCGGCTTCGGCGGCTACGAAGCGTGGGAAGAGGCGGTCTATGCCGAAGAAGCCCGCGCGGCCGAGAAGCTCGATGCCCGGTTGAAGCTGGAAGCGCACTGGCTGGAGCGCGGGGTGACGGCACGGCGCAAGCGCAACCAGGGGCGGCTTGAAGCGCTTCACCGCATGCGGGCGCAGCGCGCTGCGATGATCGGCAAGGCCGGCACGTCGAAGCTGGCCCTGGCGACCGACGACGACGTGCGGACCAAATCGGTGATCGTCGCCGAGAACGTCAGCAAGACCTTCGGCGAGCGGACCGTCATCAGGAACTTCAGCCTGCGCATCCAGCGCGGCGACCGCATCGGCGTGGTCGGCGCTAACGGAGCCGGCAAGACCACCTTGCTCAAGCTGCTGACCGGCGAGCTCGAACCCGACGAAGGCCGGGTAACCTTGGCCAAGACGCTGCAGGGCGTGATGATCGACCAGCAGCGCAGCCTGCTTTCGGCCGACAAAAAAGTACGCGACATCCTGGCCGAAGGGGGCGACTGGGTCGACGTGCGCGGCGTTCGCAAGCACGTGCAGGCTTACCTGAAGGACTTCCTTTTCGAACCGTCGCTGGTCGATACGCCGATTGCCGCGTTGTCCGGAGGCGAGCGATCGCGGCTGCTGCTGGCGCGCGAGTTCGCGCGCAAGTCGAACCTGCTGGTGCTCGACGAGCCGACCAACGACCTCGACCTCGAGACGCTGGACCTGCTGCAAGAAGTGATCGCCGACTACGAAGGCACGGTGCTGATCGTCAGCCACGACCGCGACTTCCTCGACCGGACGGTGACGGTGACGCTCGGTCTCGACGGCAGCGGCACGGTGGACATCGTCGCGGGCGGCTATGCGGACTGGGAAGCTAAGCGGAAGAAGCCTGCCGCTCCGCGCGCGGGAGGGGCCGGGGGTGCGCGCGACAAGAAGCCCGCGCCTGCTGACTTGCCCACCCCCTCGCTCCCTCCGGCAAGCGGGAGGGGGAGAGTGAAGCTCTCCTACAAGGACCAGCGCGACTACGATCTGCTGCCGGCGCGGATCGAGGAACTCGACGCCGAGATCGCGAAAGGCGAACACGCGCTGGCCGACCCGGACCTCTACAGCCGCGATCCCGAGATGTTCGCCCGTCATACAGAGCGGCTCGACAAGCTGCGGTCGGAGAAGGAAACCGCGGAGGAGCGTTGGCTCACATTGGCGGAGATGGTGGACGGGTAATCCAGGACCGGCAGGCTTCCGTATGCCAGAACCGAGGACGAAGTTTACACTATGTTGACGATGGTGACACAGTCCTGGGGGAATAACTCCCGTCAACTTATTCGGTAAAAATCTGCCACTCGATCGAGCGCAAACTTGAGCACCAGCTTGCCGCTGCGGCTCGGCCACTGGAGCGCCTTCTCGGCGGCGGGAACGGTCTCGCAAGCGCAGACCACTCGCCACAGGATGTCCTGCAGCCCCTTGCCTGCCGCGGCGAGCGCGCCATCGAAACGCTGCCGCGCGGCGATCTGTCGCTCGGTCGGCTCGAAGCCGGTGCGGCTCGTCTCGCGAATCCGGACCGGCTCCCACCGCATGGTCACTCCCGGAGCGAGCCGGGCGCGCTCGTAGTCGGCGCGGAGCTGCTCTCCGGCCGTGAAAAGCCGATCGTCGAGATGGCCGCGGGCATGAAGCCATCCGAGCGGAGACTCTGCCAAGTTGACAGTGACGCTGCGGCGCCGCAGCGCCGCGCGGCCGCGGCGACGCGGTCCCTCCGGCGTGAGTTGGCGTTCCACGAGTTGGCGCTGCAAGGCGAAGCTCCTTCACGAATCGAAAAGAACCTCTTGCCAAAAGAGCAGGTCTGTAGGAAAGTAAAAAAACCGATTTGGTTAGCGAAGGGACGGCCGTGATCAACCGCATCCGCGACATACGCAAGCAGAAAGGCATGACCCTGGCCGAAGTGGCCGCGGCCTGCGACCCACCAACGACCGCCCAAACGATCGGCCGGCTCGAGACCGGCATGCGCAACCTGTCGCTGGTCTGGATGAACCGCATCGCCGCGGCGCTTGAAGTCGATCCCGAGCTATTGGTGAAAGGCGCGTCGTCGGAGCAGACGCAAATCGTCGCCCGGCTGACCGAGGCCGGCGCCGAGGCTCTCCCCTCCCCGCGCGACGCAATCCTGCCGATCGAACTCGGCGGCGACGCGCCCCTGGTGTGCCTCACGATCGACACTCCGCAAGGCGAATACCGAACGGGCGACCAACTATGGTTGCGGCAGATGGAGCCTGAGGACGCGGCGAAGCTGATTAACCGGGATGTCCTGGTGCCGCGATCAGGGGGCCGGTTCGCTTTCGGCCGGCTGATCGACCGCAAGGACCGGCTGGTCGGCCTGCTCCCGCCTGGAGCGGGTCAACGCCAGATCGTCGTCGACAACCCGGCCTGGCTCGCCGTTGCGGAGATGCTGGTCCGCAAGCTGTGAAACGGCTGCTCTCGATCGCGACGCTCTATCCGAACGCCGTGCAGCCGCGTTTCGGGACGTTCGTCGCGCGGCAACTGGAAGCGCTGGCGGCGCGCGGCAATTGGGACGTCACCGTCATCAACCCGATCGGCGCCCCGCCGATGGCAGTGGGGCGATACCGCAATCTGGCGCGTGCGGCCGTGACCGGGGTGGAAGGCGGCGTGACCGTCCATCGTCCGCGGTTCACGCTAGTTCCCAGGTGGGGCGGTCCGATCAACCCGCGGATGATTGCGCGCGCCGTGTTGCCGCTGGCGAGACGGCTTCACGCGTTGGCGCCGTTCGATGTGGTCGATGCCCAGTTCTTCTATCCCGATGGCCCCGCCGCCGCGCGGATCGCGGCCGCGCTGGAGCTGCCGCTGTCGATCAAGGCTCGCGGTGCCGACATCCAGTTCTGGGGGGCGAAAGCCTACGCTTCACGCAAGATGCGGCGCGCCGCGGATCAGGCGGCGGGACTGCTCGCGGTGAGCGAGGCGCTGGCGCGGGACATGGCCGGGTTAGGATTGCCGCGCGACAAGATCACGGTCCATTACACGGGGCTCGACCGGACGCTGTTCCGCCCGCTGGACCGCACCGAGACCCGGGCCGAGCTGGCACGCGAGTTCGGAGTGCCGACGGACGGGCCTTTGCTCGCCACGGTGGGAGCGCTGATCCCGCGCAAGGGCCAGCAGCTGGTCATCCGCGCCCTCGCCCGCATTCCCGGCGCCCGGCTCGCGCTCGTCGGGACCGGCCCGGACCAGGCGAAGCTCGAGACATTGGTGCGCGAGAGCGGGATGAGCGGCCGAGTACACTTCCTCGGCTCGCTCGATCATGAGCGGCTGCCGGTCGTGCTGTCGGCCGCCGAAGCCATGGTGCTACCCTCCGCCAGCGAAGGCCTGGCCAATGCCTGGGTCGAAGCGGTCGCTTGCGGTTGTCCGCTGGTCATCACCGATGCCGGGGGCGCGCGCGAACTGCTGACCAGGCCAGAGGGGGGGCGCATCGTGGCGCGTGACGCGGATGCCATCGCCGCGGCGGTGCGCGAGGTGCTTGCGGCCGCCCAGGCGCAGGACAGCGTGGCCGCGAATGCGGCTCGGTTTAGCTGGGAAGCCAATGCCTCGGCGCTGGCTGCGTACTACGAGAGGCTGGCGACCGCCTGAAGACGTGGGCCCTGCTGTCGCAGGAGCCCTGTGTTCAGGCGGCGGCCCCGAGACTCAGGCTTCGGCTTCGCCGCGGGCTTTCCGGTCTTGCGCGTCGGCGCGGCTTTCCTGCGGCACGAAGCTGTCGGACGTCACGCCGAGCCAGATCAGGATCGGCGTCGACATGAAGATCGAGCTGTAAGTGCCGACGAAGATGCCGAAAGTGATCGCGGCAGTGAAACCGAAGATCACGTTGGGGCCGAGCAACAGCAGCGAGACGAGCGTGATCAGCAGCGACATCGTGGTCACCACGGTACGCGACAGGGTCTCGTTGACCGATAGGTCGAGCAGCTCGGGCATCGGCATCTTGCGGTATTTCTTCATGTTCTCTCGAACACGGTCGTAGATGACGATGTTGTCGTTGAGCGAGTAGCCGATCAGGGTGAGCAACGAAGCGACGATATTGAGGTCGAATTCGAGCTGGGTCAGCGCGAACAGCCCCATTGTGATCGTCACGTCGTGGACCAGCGCGAACAAGGCGCCGACGCCGAACTGCCATTCGAACCGCAACCAGATGTAAATCGAGATCCCGATCATCGCGAGGCCGAGCGCCATGATCCCGTCCCAGGCCAGCTCTCCGGAAACCTGGCCGGATACGGTATCGTTGCCATCGAGCCGCGCGTCCGGATAGCGGTCCTGCACCGCGGAGACGATCTGTGTCGCCATTTCGGAAGCTATTTCGGGATCATCGTCGTAGCCTTCGGGAAGGCCCATGCGGATCGCGATTTCGTTCGGGTTGCCGAACTGCTGAATGCTGGGCTCGCCATAGCCGAGCTCTGCAATCTCCTGGCGCAGCTCGGCGACCGGGGCCTCGGAGCTTTCGACGAAAGTCATGCGGATCATCTGTCCGCCGACGAAATCGACGCCGAGGTTGAGCCCCTTGGTGGCAACGAGCGCGATCGAGGCGATCATCAGCAGGACGCTGATCGAGAACACCGGCACCCGCCAGCGCAGGAACTTGATGTTCGTGTTGTCGGGGATGAGCTTGATGAGTTTCATGGCCGGATCCCTACAGCACGAGTTCCGTCGGGCGCTTCTTGCGAAGCCAGCCCGCGACCCAGAGGCGCGTCATCGTGACCGCGGTGAACACCGAGGTGACGATGCCGATGATCAGCACGACCGCGAAACCACGGATTGGACCGGTGCCGAACATGAACATGATCACGGCCGCAATCGTATTGGTGATGTTCGCGTCGAAGATGGCGCGGCTGGCTTCCTTGTAGCCAAGCTCCACCGCCTGGACGACGCGGCGCCCCCTCGCCCGCTCTTCGCGGATGCGCTCGTTGATCAGAACGTTGGCGTCGACCGCGGCACCGACCGTCAGCACCAAGCCGGCAATGCCGGGCAGCGTCAGCGCGGCCATCGGCCCGAGCAGCGCCATGATCCCGAGGATGATGAACAAGTTCAGGATCAGCGCGGCGTTGGTGTAGAAGCCGAAGCGGCCATAGGTCACGAACATGAAGGCGACCAGCAGTCCGAGGCCGACCGTCAGGGCGATCGCGCCCTTTTCGATCGAGTCGGCTCCGAGATCGGGACCGACCGTGCGCTCTTCGATGACGGTAAGGTCGACCGGCAAGGCACCGGAGCGCAGCGAAATTGCCAGGCGATTGGCGCTTTCGACCGTAAAGCCGCCGGAGATCGTCGCGCTGCCGCCGTAGATGGGCTCGTTGATATTGGGCGCGGAGAGCACCTCGCCGTCGAGGATGATGGCGAAAGGCTTGTTGACGTTCTCGCTGGTCAAGCGGGCGAAGCGCTGCCCGCCTTGCGAATCGAAAGTGATCGCCACGATCGGTTCGTTCGTCTGCGGATTGAACGTCTGCTGGGCGTTGGTCAGCGAGTTGCCGCGGATGCCGCCGAGGCGCCGGACCGCGATCGAAGTGCCCTCGCCCGAGCTGCCCTCCGCGAAGGGGACGATCTCGCTTCCGGGGGGCGCAATGCCTTGCGCGATGTCGGACGGCAGCGCGCTCTGATCGACCAGCTTGAACTCGAGCTCGGCGGTCTGGCCGAGCAAATCCTTCAGTTCCTGCGGGTCCTCGAGCCCGGGGACCTGGACCACGATGCGGTTGGAGCCGGAGCGGATGATGGTCGGCTCGCGCGTGCCGAGCGCGTCGATGCGCTTGCGGACGACTTCGGTGGCGCTCTCCATCGCGTTGGAAACCGCGAGGCTAAGGCCGGCACTGGTCTGGGCGATGACGAAGCGGCTGCCGTCGACGACCTGGATCGTCCAGTCACGCTGACCGGTCAGGCCGGCGCCGGTGGTCAGCGGCTCGAGCAGATCGCGCGCCGCGTCCACCTGAGTGGGATCTTCGAGCAGGAACGACAGGCGATCGCCCGAACTGGAGATGTCGCCGATCCGGATGCGCGGTTCCGACGTCCGCAGCGCGTTGCGGACGCTCTCTTCCATCGTTTCGAGGCGCTGCGCGGCGACCTGCCGCGGATCGGCCTCGAGCATGATGTGGCTGCCGCCGGCGAGGTCGAGCCCAAGGTTGACCATCGGGCGCGGCAGGAACGTAGGCCACGGCGCCCCGGTCAGGGCGACCAGCGAAGGCACCGCCGCCAGCGCGAAGAACAGGGAAATCGTCCAGAGGTAGACGCGTTTCCAGAGCGGGAATTCGAGCATCCAGCCGGTCCGCCGCTCAGTCGTTGGCCGGCTTGCCGCCGGGCGGCACGATGTCCCCGATCGTCGACTTCACCGCACGGACGCGAACGCCCTGGGCGATCTCGATTTCGGCATATTGGTCGTCGACCTTGACGACTTTGCCGAGCAGGCCGCCGGCGGTGACGACCTGGTCGCCCTTCTTGACGGCGGCGACTTTGGCCTGGTGTTCCTTCTGCCGCTTCATTTGCGGGCGGATGATCAGGAACCAGAAAATCGCGACCATGCCGACGATCGGCAGCATGGTGACCCAGAAGGGAGGTTCGGCCGTCGCAGCCCCGGCGGCAAGGAAGTCAATCATGATCATGGCCCATCAGATCGCCAAGAAAGGCAAGAATATCGGACCGGGCGCATGCCTTGGCAACGCCTCGTTCCGACGAGGGCGCCGCGCTAGCAGCAAAGCCGGAGAGTGGCAATCAGCGCTGCCGCGGCACGCTCTCTCGCCAAGCGCTTGCCATGGCCCGGGCCCTTGCTTATAGGCGCGCCTCCACTGGATCGGGACGTAGCGCAGCCTGGTAGCGCATCACACTGGGGGTGTGGGGGTCGGA
>CAYTPY010000082.1:0-9312 GCA_964439725.1 uncultured Erythrobacter sp.
GCGCTAGCTCCGCGGCCGGTCGAGCGCTTCAGAACTCCTCCACTGACCAGAAAGGCTAGAGCCGGAATCTCACCTCCCGTGGTGTGGATATTGCGGCCGGCTTTAGCTTGAGATGATCGGCGGCACGAACGGTGGATCCGTTCGTCATATAACTGTGATCAAAGCATAATCCGCGTGTCACATATGGCGCCTAGGTGGCCAGCGTCACCCGATCGACAGCGTCAAGAGCGATGCCGCGGCAATGCTCGAGCACCTGCGAGCGGGTAAAACGAGAAGGTCGCATTAATGTCGGAATACTCGCGGTCGGGTAGCTTTACCCGCCGAAGGCTGCTGCGCGGTGCTGCGCAGGCTTCTTTTGCTTCAGCCGCAGCTCTGATGCCGGTCAGTGTTCAGAAGCTGCTAGCTCAAGCTCCCAAGCGGCCTGGTTCCCTGCGGGACATCAAGCACGTCGTTCTCCTCATGCAAGAGAACCGCTCCTTTGATCACTACTTTGGCACGATGTCGGGAGTCCGCGGATTTGGAGACCCGAACGCACTTACCCTCCACAGCGGCAGAAGCGTGTTTTACCAGCCTGATCTCGAGAATCCCAACGGCTACACGCTGCCGTTCCACCTCGACACTTTCTCCACGAATGCCCAGCAACTGCCTTCGACCGACCATAGCTGGGGCGTGCAACACGAATCCTGGAACGGCGGGAGAATGGACCGCTGGTTGCCAGCGCACCGTGCGGCTGATGGGGAACATGGCCCCTATACGATGGGCTACTTCAATCGCGACGATATCCCGTTTCACCGGGCGTTGGCTGAAGCCTTCACCATCTGCGATGCGTATCATTGTTCGACGCTTGGGCCGACACGCCCAAACCGGCTCTATTACCTTTCAGGGACGATCGATGCTGAAGGGCGCTATCCGGCCACGCGGAAGGATATCCCAGCCAACCAGTACGATGGTCTAACCTGGAAGACCTACCCAGAAAGGCTCGAGGAAGCCGGGGTAAGCTGGAAATTCTACCAATACGGTCAAGACGTCATCAACTTCAACGTGCTGCGTTTCTTCCCGCAGTTCCGGGACGCCCGTCCCGGAACTGCCCTTCAGATCAAGGGAATGCCGACCCCGACAGACGGGGAGTTCGAGTACGACGCGCTCCATGATCGCCTGCCTGCGGTGTCGTGGCTGTACCCGCCACACGACGCATCGGAACACCCGCACAATTCGGGGCCTGCGCGCGGCGCGGACTTTATCGCCTCAAAGCTCGATGCGGTCGCGGCCAACCCGGATGTATGGGCGAAGACGGTCTTCATCCTGAACTATGACGAAAACGACGGCCTATTCGACCATGTCCCGCCGCCAATTCCACCAGCGGGCACGCCGGACGAATTCGTCGATGGCACCCCCAATGGCGCTGGGTTTCGCGTTCCGTGCATCATTGTCTCACCCTGGACGGCCGGGGGCTGGGTTTGCAGCCAGCCCTTCGATCACACTTCCGTACTCCAGTTCCTTGAGCGGTTCACCGGCGTGGACGAGCCGAACATCTCGGATTGGCGCCGCCGTACGTTCGGTGACCTGACCGCGGCGCTCCGCTTTGGCGCGCCAGCGGCGAGGCCACCGGTTCTGCCGAGCACTCGGGGAACGCTGCGTCAGGCAAATTATGCCGCCGGGCACCTGCCTTTACCCCCGATGCCCGAAGGCGCCCAAAAGCATCCGATCCAGGATGCCGGAACACGCCATCGCACTCCGCTGACGAACTTGCGGCCCGAGCCCTCCGTCACACGCAACGGCTGACCTTCAGCAATCGCATTCCCGAAAGAGCTTCCGAGCCCGCTCGGCGCTCTTGCACTCACCAGGAGTTGTTAATGCCCTCGAATATTGCCCGACTTGTGCTCACCGTTTCTGCCCTGGCGGTAGCGACAGCTGCTCAAGCTCAGCCGCAGGTTGACCAAGTTGAAGCAGATGTTCCCGCTGCCGACGCTGCGGAAGAGAACAGCATCGTCGTAACGGGCTCTCGGATCTTCCGTCCTGAGCTGGCCAATCCGATGCCCGTCAGTGTTGTCGATATGGAGCAAGCGGAGCAACTAGGCCTCGTCACCGCCTGGAGCGCGCTGATCCGTGAGCCTTCCATCTCCCCGGGTGTCGGTCGCGCCAACGCGGGCGGACAGGGGTTCGACGGTGGAACAGCTTCGATCAACTTGCGAAACCTAGGCACCAACCGAACCCTTACGCTGATTGACGGACAGCGGCGGGTGTCGGGCTCGGCGCGCACTTCGGCCGTCGACCTGAACATGATCCCTGCGGGGATGATCGACCGTATCGAGGTAATCACGGGCGGTGCGGCCGCCATTTACGGCGCAGACGCCGTTACTGGCGCGGTCAACGTCATCACCAAGAAGGACATCCAGGGCGTCGAACTGTCCGGGATGGTGGGCATATCGGAGAAAGGCGACGCTGCTACTCAGTCGCTGTCGCTCGTGGCCGGATCACGGCTGGCCAGTGGCAGAGGCTCCATCAGCGTCGGCGCCACATACGTAAACAGCGACGGCATTCTCCGCGATGATCGAGATTATGCCAACCGGCACCTGGTTTATCAGACCAATCCGGAGAACACCGGTGTCGGTGACGGCATCCCGGACACGATTCTCTATACTAACTGGGCGGCGACGCGCCTTAACGTGAATCCCACGTTCGTTCACAACAATCTCAACTATGTATATCTGAACGGCGGCGTCAAAGTTCAGAACATCGATCGAGTGTCGTCACCAGGAGAGTATACCGCAGGTGCCGGCGAGTACTTCGTCGAAGGAACCATGCCGCTTAACGTTGGTGAACAGCTAATATCTCCGCTCGAGCAGTTTGCTGTCATAGGACGCTTTGACTACGAGCTAACCGACACGATCAAATATAACCTGCGCTTTGATTATGGCTACACGCTCTATGATGGCACGCGAACCTATGTCCGTGAAGACAGCCGCAATACGTGGCTGAACGGGGCAGGCGGCGCCACGGCCTATCTCGACAACCCGTACTTGCCGGACGCAATCCGCAGCTTCATGCTCGAGAACGATCTCACATCGCTAAGACTGGCGCGCATCTATCCCGAATTCGGCATTCGGCGCGATGTGCAAAAGCGTAACACCTACACCGTCTCCACGGGCCTTGACGGCGAGTTGTTCGGCGATCTGACCTGGAACACCTTCTTCCAGTACGGCCGCTCAGCAAACAACGTCTCCAATCCCGGCACTCTGCGCGCGAACCGGTGGATCTCAGCGCGTGACGTGATCTCCGATCCCGTCACCGGGCAACCTATCTGTCGAGACGAAGAAGCCCGCGACGCGGGCTGCGTACCCTATAATGTGTTCGGCAACGCTGCACCCACCGCTGAGCAGCGGGATTGGCTCTTCGCCACTCGCCGGGAAAGCTGGGTCAACACGCAGACCGTCTTCGGCGGCAGCATCGTCGGCCCTGTCTTCGCCTTGCCCTACGGTGACGTGTCGGTCGCGGTTGGCGCGGAGCGCCGCGAGGAGAAGCTCACCACCCGCGAAGATCCACTGGCAGTCCCGGGCGAGCTCGCTCACTCAGGCGGCGTAACGCAGCATGCGGAAATCGATGCCTTGCTCAAGGTGTCGGAAGTTTACGGCGAACTCGTCGTGCCGGTTCTTGACGGCTTGCCGTTCGCCGAACGCCTCGAGGTGGAAGGGGCTTATCGCTATTCGGACTATGATCCCTTCGGCAGCACTCATGCTTGGAAGGCCGGCGTAACCTGGTCCCCGATTGATGGCGTTACCTTCCGCGGTGTGCGATCGCGCAGCGTGCGCGTCCCTAACTTCGGCGAGCTGTATGAGCCGGTGGATACGCGGGTCTCGAACTTCGACGATCCATGCGAGACGCAAAACATCTATCGTAGCGAAACACGGGTAGCGAACTGTCGTGCGCTCGGCATCGTAACGCCAGGTAACGCAAGCCAGCTCACCTCGCTGCTGACGACCGGCGGCAATCCGGATCTCCAGCCGGAGACATCGAACAGTCTGACGCTTGGCGTCATTCTGCAGCCGGCCTTCATCCCCGGCCTGGATATCACGGCAGATTACTGGGACATCGACATCAAGGACGTCATCACCCAGTTCTCCGCCAACCAGGTGGCAAACTACTGCGTCGACCTTCCGACCTTGGACAACATCTTCTGTGACGCCATGACGCGTGATCAGAACGATCCAGTTCGCGCCATCGAGACGCTTTCCACCCAGCAGATCAACGCCTCCAACATGACTGCGCGCGGAGTGGACTTCGGCGTCAATTATCGGCGGCCCTTGGGTGGCGGCATGATCCGAGCGGGCTTCAAGGGTACTTATCTGATCGAAAGAACCACGGAAGCGGTTCCGGGGATGGAAGAGAGCATTCTGCTCCAAGCCGGAGGCTACGCATCTCCACGGTTCCGCGGCAATCTGTTCGCCAGTTACTCGATCGATGGCTTTAACCTCGCGTGGAACACGCAGATCCGGGGTGCCGGTCTTCATGATACGATGGCCGCGACCGAGGAGGCTTATCCGACGAACAAGGTCCCGGCTCGCGTCTACAATGACGTGTCGTTCGGCTACGACATCAACGATCAGTACCGTCTAACGCTTGGCGTGAACAACCTGTTCGACGTCAAGCCGCCGCAGATCCCGAGCACCTATGCCGGTGCGGGAGGCATCTACGACACCATCGGCCGGTACTTCTTCGTGAGCGCCAACGCCAAGTTCTGAGACCAAGCTCGCGGGGGTGGCTGTGCCCACCCCCGCCTGCCTCATCAAACTCAGAACTTAACCGACCTGCCTGTCAGCGGAGCACTACTCCCATGAACCGTCGAGACCTTATCCGGAGCGCTGGTGCGCTGGCCATCTTGACTGGCTTTACGCCACTACCTGTTTGGGGCCGAGCTCTCCCGAGCGGGCTGTTCAAGCTCGGCGTCGCGGCCGGCGATCCGGCTTCCGATGGAATGGTACTGTGGACGCGGCTTGCCCCTGTTCCCCACGAGCCTGGCTCCGGCATGCCCATGGCGACAGTGCCCGTTCAGTGGGAGATCGCTGAAGACGAGAGGTTTTCTCAAGTTGTTCGCGTAGGCGAAGCGGTGGCGCGACCGGAACTTGGTCACTCGGTCCACGTCGAGGTGGATGGTCTGAGGCCGGCTCGCAGATACTGGTACCGGTTCAGGGCCGGCGGTGAAGTCAGCGCTCCAGGCACCGCACGTACGGCTCCAGCCACTACTGCTGCCGTTTCCCGGGTTCGTATCGGGGTGGCAGGCTGTCAGCACTACGAGGGCGGCTACTACACGGCATTCCGGCATTTGGCCGAGGAGGACGATTTAGATGCGATCTTCCACTACGGAGACTATATCTACGAACACTGGCCGCAGAGAGGCTGTCCCCGTGATGCTGATGGCCAACGAGCATGCGTCCGGCAGCATGACAGCGACGAGATCTTCAGCCTCGATGACTACCGGCGCCGCTACGCGCTCTACAAAGGTGACGCCGACCTGCAGGCGGCTCACGCGTCAGTTGCCTTCCTGCCCACGTGGGATGATCACGAGGTCGATAACAACTGGGCGGCCGACATCGATGAGAGTGGTACGCCGCCAGAAGCTTTCGCGTTACGCCGCGCAGCAGCCATGCAGGCCTGGTATGAGAATATGCCGGTCCGCAAGGCACAGTTCCCGACCCTCGGTAGCGTCAAGATGTACCGCCGGCTCGACTATGGCGATCTCCTGCGGATCCACCTTCTAGATACAAGGCAGTATCGTAGCGACCAGCTCTGCGCCGCCAACGAAACCGACCATTGCCGCAAACCTGGTTCAACTGGTCCGTCACAGATGTTGGGGGAAGAGCAGGAGCGTTGGCTCGGCCAAGGTCTGACCGGCCGGCAGCGCTGGAACCTGATCGCTCAGCAGGTGATGGTCATGCCGTTCGCCTACCCAGCGAGCAGGGCCGCGGGAGTGGTGAACACGGATTCTTGGAGCGGCTATCCGGAAGCGCGGCAGCGTCTCGTTCGGACGATCCGCGATCGCGAACTGAGCAACGTCGTCATCGCTACCGGCGACGTTCACAAACATCATGCCGGCGTCGTTCCATCGATCGAAGGCGACCTCGCAAGCACGCCGGTCGCCACCGAGTACGTCTGCACCTCCATCAGCTCTGGCGGGGACGGCAGCGATGATCCTGTCGGCTGGGACGAGGTCCCCGCGCACAACCCGCACACGGCGCTCGTCAACGACAAGCGAGGCTATCAGGTATTCGAGGTAAGCCCCGATCGTTGGCAGACGAGCGTAGTCGCCGTCGACCGGGTTTCCGTCCGAGGAGCACCCAAACGAACCGTCGCAAAGCTGACGACGGAGCACGGCATGCCCGGAGTCCATGTCGGATAGCGGACTTGCGCCAGAGCTACCCTCCCCCAGTGGCGGCCCGCGTCCCGGCGAAAGGAAGCCCGGCCCGCCCCCTTCCCATAACTGGAGAATTCAACGTGAAAACGCGCCGCACCATCCTGTCCCTCGGGCTTGGGCTAGCCGCAGCTTTAGTGGCCGCGCCTTCAGCCGCCGCGACCGCCGCTGCTTCAACTCAACCGGCGCAGTGCGGACAGTTCTCCATCGCCGTCATCCCTGACACTCAGAACTACCTCGACTACCGGCATCAGACCTGGTCCGGGTTCAAGTTCGACGCTGCCGACATGTTCTATGGCCAGATGCAGTGGATCGCTGAGAACGCGCAGAGCGCGGGCGGCGATATCGTGTTCGCCACCCACGTCGGCGACGTGTGGCAGCACTATTCCGCCTGGATGGATCCAGCCCACGCGCAGCGTGGATTTGCCTGGATGCCCAACGGTGGCTCACAAGTGGCGCGCTCGCCCAAGCCGTTCGTGAAGGCCTTCGAAATCCCGGTGGCTGAGTTCGGATTCCAGCTCCTCGCGGGCAAGCTCCCCTTCTCAGTGGTGCCCGGCAACCACGATTACGATGCTTTGTGGACCGATCCCGCCCATCCCCCTCGCCCGGAAGAGAACGTCGCCGGGGTGCGTCACGTCGGAGGTTTGACTGGCTTCCTCTCGGCCTTCTCCGACCAATCGGCGCTGTTCCGTAACCAGCCTTGGTATGTCTCCTCCCACGATGGCGGTGCTGACAGCGCCCAGGTCTTCAAGGCAGGCGAATGCGAGTTCCTTCACATCGGCTTGCAGTATCATGCGCCTGATGCCTCGCTTACCTGGGCGCACCAAGTGATCGCCCGTTATCCTGGCATGCCGACGATCGTGACGACGCACGACTATCTGCACCGCGATGCCAAGCGCAATCGTCGTTCCAACCCCAACAACGCCGTGCTTGATCCGATCGACAACGATCCGGAGATGATCTGGGACGAATTCATCAGTCATCACGATCAGATCTTCATGGTGCTGAGCGGCCATGTCGGCGGCCAAGCCTACAGCGTCGACATGAACCGCAACGGCCATCCCGTTCACCAGGTCATGGCTGATTATCAGAGCCGCGGGCAGACGGCGATCGATGCGGGTGCCGCCCGCACCGCGATTGGCGACGGGTGGCTACGTCTTATGACGTTCGACCTCGATGGGGATTCCCCGTCTGTGGATGTGCGCACGTTCTCCACCCACTATGGCAAGTATGCTTCCCAGATCCCCGAGTATGGCGCTTTGTATAAGACTGTCGAAGGACAAGAGAGCCTGTCAGATGCCGAATTTCTCAGCCGCGACGAGTTCACAATCGATCTGCCCGGCTTTCAGGAGCGGTTTAGCAGCGATGCTCGGTAGCGGTGCGACGATCTGAATCACCGAGAGCATAACCGGTCCACATGGAGGTGCCGCGAGCATCCCCTGGATAAAATTTCGACGCATCAAGCCAAGTCGATCACTGGCACCAAAGAAGGTTCGGAAGCGATGTCTGCACGATTGCCATTACTGTTCGCCCTGCTGGGGTCTCTGGCGGCGCCAACTCATGCTCAAGCTCCTGACATTCTCGATCACGCCGCCGCCGCTGGCCTCGATAAGCACGGCGGCGCGCGGCGCGCGGCCGGCGATGTCAGCGCGATCTATCGCGACCTAGCTGACGCGAACGCATCTGCACCGGTTCGCAATGTCATCCTGATGATCGGCGACGGCATGGGAGATTCAGAGATCACCATCGCGCGTAACTACGTTCATGGCGCCGCCGGGGCCTTTCCCGGGATCGATGCCCTGCCGGTAACGGGGCAATACACACACTACTCACTCGATCGCGAAACCGGTCGCCCAAACTACGTGACCGATTCCGCAGCATCGGCGTCATCGTTCGCCTCGGGTATCAAGACCTATAACGGGGCCATCGGAGTCGACAGAAACGGCAAGCCGCATTCTTCGATCATGACACTTGCCCGTGAAGCGGGCCTCGCCACCGGTAACGTCACGACCTCCGCGATCCAGGATGCCACGCCCGCCGCTCAATACGCGCACATGAGCCAACGCAGCTGTGCGGGTCCCGACGAAACCGCACAGCGATGCGCTGACTACGCTCTCGAAAGAGGCGGGCTTGGTTCGATCACCGAACAGCTCCTGGATAACCCACCCAATGTGAGCTTTGGTGGCGGTGCAGCTACGTTCGAGCAGGTTGCGAAGGCCGGCGAGTGGCAGGGGCGCACTCTCCTGGATCAAGCAAAAGAGCGCGGCTTTACGATTGTTACAAGTGCCGATGCGCTGAACAGTCTGAGGCCGCTCTCCGATCATACCGCGCCCGTCCTTGGTCTCTTCGCCAAGGGTAATATGCCGGTGCGCTGGATGGGCCCAAAGGCAGCGCTACGCGGCAATCTTGAGCTGCCTCCCGTCACCTGCGAAACAAATCCCGACCGCACGAGCGACTTTCCCAGTCTCGCCGAGATGACGGCAAAGGCGATCGAGTTGCTATCCGAAACCTCGCAGGGCTTCTTCCTGCAAGTTGAAGGTGCCTCCATCGACAAGCAAGCACACGCCGCCAATCCATGCGGCCAGATCGGGGAAACTGTCGACCTGGACGAAGCGGTGCAGATCGCCTTGGACTTTGCGCGCCGCGACGGCGAAACGCTCGTGATCGTTACCGCCGATCACGCCCACGCGGGCCAGATTATCGCCAACCGGTCTTCTTCCCCCGGCCTGACGCTGTCGCTTCGCACAAAGGATGATGCGGTCATGACCATCAACTATGCCAACGATGACAACGGCGGGGCTGCGCACACAGGATCGCAGCTACGCGTCGCAGCGTACGGCCCTCGCGCGTTCAATGTGTCGGGTCTCCTGGATCAGACAGATATCTACTTCATCATCCGGGACGCG
>CAYTPY010000083.1:0-9216 GCA_964439725.1 uncultured Erythrobacter sp.
CCTGAGCCTGTCGAAGGGCCGGCGGCAGGGGCGCGCCTTTGCCACGGGCGCGGCGCGCTGGCAAGTCAGTGTAGCAGCAGCTCCAGCAGGCGGTACGCCGGGTGGGTCGCACCGATCTGCGCCGGGCTAGCGGCTGCCCCTGCCGGGCATTCGAGACAGCGTGCCTGCGCCCCGCGCACCTCGATCAGCCCGCGCAGATCGGCCACGGCACGCGCAGCCAGATCGCCCTGTCGCCGCGCGAAGAACGCGAACATGTCACCCGGTGCTTCGCTGCCGTCGCGCATGATTCGGCGCAGCAGCGGCGCGTAAGGGTCTTCCTGGGACCCGAGGAACGCCGCGTGCCAGCGGCCTTCCTCCAGCTTAGCGCGTTGCGCGGCGTGAGCGAGCGCCGCGTCGAGGTCGCCGAACTGATCGACCAGGCCGAGCTGCCGCGCCGTGCCGCCGTCCCATACGCGCCCTTGCCCCAGCTCGTCGGCGCGCTCGCGACTTACCTTGCGCGAACTGGCAACGAGTCCGAGGAACCGCTCGTACCCGGAATTCACCGTCGCCTGGAGGACCGCAGAGGTTTCGGGAGTGAGTCCCCCCAACAGATCGGGTTGGCCGGAAAGCGGAGTGGCCTTTACGCCATCCGACGTGACCCCCACCTTGCTCAGCAGGTTTTCGAATGTCGGCAGCACGCCGTAGATGCCGATCGAGCCGGTCAGTGTCTCCGGCTCCGCAAAGATGCGCTCCGCCGGGGTTGCCACCCAGTAGCCGCCGCTCGCCGCCATGTTGCCCATCGACACGACGATCGGGACTCCCTTGGCCTTGTGCCGCAGGATCGCCCGGCGAATGGCTTCCGAGCCGGTGACGGTGCCGCCCGGCGAGTCGATCCGCACTACGAGCGCCTTGAAGCCGTCGTCCAAGGCATCGTCGAGCAGGCGCACGATGCGTTCGGCACCGGCTTCCCCCGGTCCCGCCTGTCCGTCGCTGATCTGCCCGGCAATGGTGATGACGCCGATGGCGTCACCGGTTTTCGTGGGCTCGGTCTCGGCCAGCCAGGCGTCGAGCGCGGTATGGGCGAAGGCGCCCGGAGCATAATCCCACCTGTCCTCGCCCACGATCTCCGCCAGCCGCTCACCCCATTCGACTTGCGTGCCGATGCGGTCTGCGAGCCCAGCTTCGACGGTCGCTCGGGCGATATCGTTGTTGCTCGCTGCGAGCCAACTGCCGACATCGCCCGTCGCGCGGGCGATGTTCGCTTGGGGGCGGGCCTGGCGGACGTTGGCTTGCCATTCCTGCCACAGCGCACCGTAGAGTTGCTCGTAGTTCTCGCGCGCTTCAGGCGACATCTGGTTGGCCATGTAAGGCTCCACCGCACTCTTGTAGGTCCCGACCTTGAAGACATGGGCGTTGACGCCGAGCCGCTCGAGCAGGCCGGCGTAGTACAGCCGCTCTCCCCCTGGCCCGGTGATGGCGGCGCCGCCCATCGGATCGACCCAGACTTCGCTGGCGTGAGCGGCAAGCATCATCGAATCATCGGCGTAGGCGACGGCGTAGGCAAGCACCGGCTTACCCGAGGCGCGGAACCGGTCGAGAGCCGCGCCGATCGCCTGCATGTGCACTTGGCCGCCGCCGAGGAACGTCGATAGGTCGAGCCCGATAGCCTTGATGCGCTTATCGCTTGCGGCCTCGTCGATCGCACGCACGAGATCGCGCGCCGCGTACTGGCGCGTCGGCAGCGCTGAAGAGAGCAGGATGTTGAACGGGTCGATCGGAGCCACTTCCTCGACCACGCTGCCGTCGAGCGCGAGCAGGAGCGCGCCTTCACGCACGGCGCCGGGATTGGGCCGCATCGCCAGGACCGCGAACAGCGCGCTGAAGAACAGCAGCAGAAAGAGGAGCGAAAGGGCATCCTTGATGCCGACCAGCAAGCGCCAGACTTTGCCTGCGAAACTCATTCTCGGATTACCTCGGATGCCCCGTTGGGCGCTCAACCTAGGGACGAGCTGGCCGCGGTTCCAGCCGAAAGCGATTGGGCCGGGTTGGCAGGTGTCGTTCCATTCGCGGCATTGTCAGACTGGGCAGGGAGGCTTAAGGGCTCGGCTTTAATGACATCGGCGAACAACCCTCTCGCTGCGGGCCGGTATCCGGCCGGCGCGCGCGCTTTCCCGCACCGCAGCCTGCTGGGGATCGGCCATCTCGAAACGCACGAGATTCATTATCTGCTGGACGAAGCGGAGCAGTGGGTGGAGCTCAACCGCCAGCCGCACAAACACACCGACCGCTTGGCCGGTCTCACCATCATCAACGCCTTCTTCGAGAACTCGACCCGGACCCTGCTGAGCTTCGAAATTGCCGGCAAGCGTCTCGGGGCGGACGTGGTCAACATGCATGCCGCCCAGTCGAGCGTGAAGAAGGGCGAGACGCTTATCGATACGGCGATGACACTGAACGCCATGCGGGTCGATGCGATCGTCATTCGACACGGCAGTTCCGGCGCGGTGCAGT
This sequence comes from uncultured Erythrobacter sp., assembly GCA_964439725.1. Taxonomy (GTDB): domain Bacteria; phylum Pseudomonadota; class Alphaproteobacteria; order Sphingomonadales; family Sphingomonadaceae; genus Croceibacterium_A. Next base: position 2,491 of record CAYTPY010000083.1, read on the forward strand.
TGATTGCGGACAAGGTCGCCTGCCCCGTCCTGAACGCGGGCGACGGGCAGCACGAGCATCCGACCCAGGCGCTGCTCGATGCGCTCGCCTTGCGTCACACGCTCCTCCAACGCGGGCGCCACGAATTCAACGGGCTCAAGATAGCGATTTGCGGGGACATCCTGCACAGCCGTGTCGCGCGGTCGAACATTCTGTGCCTGCAGGCCCTAGGCGCGGTGGTGCGGGTATGCGCTCCACCTGCGCTGATGCCGGCGGGCGTCGAGAGGATGGGCGTGCAGGCCTTCCAGGACTTTGACGCGGCTCTCGACGGCGTGGATGTAGTGATGATGCTGCGGCTGCAGAACGAGCGGATGGAAGGCCAGTTCGTCCCTTCGCCGCGGGAGTATCGTCACCTCTATGGTCTGACGCCAGAGCGCCTGGCGCGCGCGGCCCCCGATGCGATCATCATGCACCCTGGGCCCATGAATCGCGGTGTGGAAATCGACAGCACTGTCGCCGATCTGCCTGGCCGATCGATCATCACCGAGCAGGTCGAAATGGGAGTGGCGATCCGTATGGCCTGCCTCGACGTGCTGACACGCCGGGCCCGCGGCGTGGAGGGCTGGGCATGAAGCAGGCCCGTCCCCTCACCATCACCGGTGGCCGACTCGTCACTGCGAACGGGGTGCAGCCGGGCGCGGTGCGCTGCGTTGGTGGGATGATCGAAACTGTGGGCGACGTGGCGCCGCAGGACGGAGACGAGATCTTCGATGCCCGCGGTCGCCTCGTAACGCCCGGCCTCATCGATTTCGGCGTCTTTGCCATCGACAAGCCGGCGTTTCACTTCGGCGGGATTACCCGGGCTGCGCTGATGCCCGATCAATCCCCTCCGCTCGACCATCCCGCGCGCGTGCGCTTCGCGGCCTCGAGCGGCAAGCCCGACTTGTGGGTCCATCCGCTGGCCTCGGCCACAATGGAACTGGATGGCAGACAGCTCGCCGAACTCGCCTTGATGCGCGAGGCCGGTGCCAAAGCCGTTGCGACCGGCCGAGGCTGGATCGCGGACAGCGGCGTGATGCTGCGGCTGCTGCAATACGCCGCCATGCTCGACATGGTCGTGGTCAGCCACGCCGAGGATGGCGGACTCACGGCTCGTGCGGTGGCCACGGCAAGTGAGATGGCGACCCGCCTTGGCCTGCCCGGTGCGCCGGCCGAAGCGGAGGCTCTGGCGGTGGCGCGCGATCTGGCCCTGACGGAATTTACAGGGGCAAGGCTGCACTTGCGGCAAATCACGACCCGTGCGGCCCTGGACCTGGTGCGCGCGGCCAAGAGCCGCGGCGTGGCCGTGACTGCCGGCGTGACTCCAGCACATTTCATGCTCTCCGACCTCGCGCTGCAGGATTTCCGGACTTTCGCGCGTCTCTCCCCGCCGCTGCGCGAGGAAGCGGACCGCCAGGCCGTGATCGAAGCTATCGGTGATGGCACGATCGACGTGATCGCGTCTGGTCACGATCCGCGTGGACCCGAAGACAAGCGCTTGCCATTTGCCGACGCGACCCCCGGCATGGCGGGCGCGGAGACACTGCTGGCCATGGTGCTCACTCTGGTGCGCGATCGGATCATCGGGATAGATCGGGCTTTCGATCTACTCGCGCGCAATCCGGCGCGGCTTCTTGGCGTCGCCGCGGGCTCACTCAAAGAGGGGGCAGAGGCGGATATCGCGGTGGTCGATCCGGACAAGCCTTGGGTCGTCGACTCGGGCCGCATGGCGGCAAGCGCCGGGAACACTCCGTTCGATCGTCAGCCGGTACAGGGCCGCGTTACTGCGTTGTTCAAGGGCGGCATGCAGGTGAGCGACTAGGTCGCAGGCTATTGCTCGGGAGCTTTGCCGACGCATTGCTCCAACAGGCCGCGCATCTCCTGACCCCAACTCCGAAGCGCCTGCGCGCTGGCGGCTACTATCTCTAGGTCGTGGCGTGCATTGCCGTTCAAGCGCGACGCAACGCGCGCCGGCTCCGAAGGTATCGCGTTGGGGTCCACGCATTTGACGGGTGAAATGACCGGCACCTCGCGAATTTCGACCTCCGGCTTATGAGCGCAGCCGGCGAGAAAAACGAACAGGAGCAAGTGACGCTTTTTCATAGGCCGGCTACAGCGAAAATCGACTTCGGCGTAACGCAATCCGCCTTGATCAGTTTCTCTCGCTCGACCTGCAAGGCGAGCTGCTCGAGTTCGGCCGAGCGCTGCTCCTGCTGCTGCATCCGCTCATCGACGATGTCGCGGCGGACTTGGGTATCGAGCACATTCGTGGCCAGGTTCATCTCGACATCCCGGGCGGCCAAGGTGGCCTTGATGCGCGCAGAGCGCTCGGCATGGAGTTCTTGTGCGAGGACTTCCCGCTCCTGTTCGATGACGTCTGCGCGCCAGATGGCCATGCCGAAGCACACGAACAGCAGGACGCAGACGAAGCTCAAGGTGGCGATGATGCCGCGCAAGTGGCGCGCCCGCAGCTCCGATGTCTGGTTCGTCAGCGTGCATAACCGATCGACGACGCTGAGCGGTCGATCGAAGGTCTCGTCGTCATCGTCGTTGTTCGAAATTGACATGAGGCTCGATCCCATTGCCTTGGCCCTTGATCCCATCTTCCGATCCAAGCCGCCCGCGCTGCTTCGAAGGTTGTCAAAAGCTGAGGGAACAAGGTTTAGGAATGGTTAACGTGCGCACACGGCATCGCAAGCAAGTCTTGCGTGTACCAGCCCGGCGAAGAACTCTTTTGGGGAGCGCCGTGCCCTAAGTCAGCGTCGGGCCAGCCTGATGCCCGCATCGACCGCACCCGGCAACGGACGGCCTTCGGCATAGGCAAAGCAGCCATTACCTGCGGCTTTGACCTGTCCGCACATCGACAAGGCGCCCGCCCTGGCGAAGCCGGCGGCCGAGACGCGCCAATAGCGCTTGCCGCGCACGACCGCCTCGCTGATCACCATCTGGTGCTGAGACAGCTGCGGATACCTTTTCGTGAAAACGCTCCAGGCGCGGCGAGCGCCCTGTTCACTGGAGAAGCTGCCCAGCTGGATCAGGTGCGTCCCGGGCGCGCGCTCGCTTACAGCGGCCGGAGCCGTGCTATTACGCGTCACAGCAGGGGCCTGGGCTACGGCTGGCGTTGGGGCACGCGGGGTCCGCGGGGCGACCTGAGGCGCCGCCGTCGACGCGAAGGCGGCATCGAAGCTGGGATGAGCGGGAGCGACGGCGCTCCCGACAGCAGCGACCGGAGCGATGGCAGGTAATTCTGCCGTGACGACCGGGGCGGCAAGCGGCGCGATCATCGGCGCCTCCTCGACAGCAAGGGCCGTTGCTTCGGCCGCTAGCTGCTCAATGCTGGGCGTGTGGCCGAGCGCAAGCTGCACCGGTTGCCCACCGTCGGCGACGTGCGCCGGAACGTCGAGAAGAGAGGCGACGCGCAATTGCCACGCTTCGGGGGCCGCCATGCGCGCCCATTCTTCCATGCGCATACCGACTTGATCGGCCGGCACATCCTGCTCAGCCATCAGCCGGGCTTCGCGCCAGCGGCCGGCGAGCGCGTAGGAATAGGCGAGGTTCTGCCGCATCTTGGCGGTGTTCTCGCCCGAGCGGATCGCGTTGCTCATCAGGTGAATGCCGCGCTCCGGCTGGGCGGCCAAGGCCAGCGCCAAGCCAAGGTCCGCGGCGGCGATCTCGCCTTCCCATTGGTTCAGAAGCTGTGCGGCTTCGCTATACTTGCCCTGGGCCGAGAGCACCAAGGCCAGGCTCAACGCGCTGCGAGCCGAGCTTTCGCCCAGCTGCATGGCGTCCTTGTAAGTCACTTCCGCCGAGGCAAAGCGGCCGGCGTCGAGATAGGCCGACGCCAAGATCGCGCGGTAGGCGGCGTTGTGCGGTTCAGCCAGAACCGCCGCTTCCGCGTGTTCGATCGCTGCCGAGTGTTTACCACTGGCAAGCGCCTGCTCCGCCTTGCTGGCCGAAAGCGTGGCAGGTGGAGCGGCTTGGCTGGTGCAGCCGCCGAGGAGAACGCCGACCAGCGCGCTGGTTACGGCCAGGTTGAGCTTGCGGCGGAACGCGCGGTGGCGGGTGGCGGTGCTGGTCATGATGGTTTCCGACCCTCTGCTTGTCTGTCAGTCGCGCTTACTTGCGCGGCGAGCGCCTCGATCTCTGGGATCTGGGCGAGGAACGTGTCGAGCGCCTGCGTCACGAGCTGCTGTGCGCTACGGTTCTTGACCGTGCTGGCGAGGCGCAGCTTCAGGTGGCGTTGGGCGTCCAGGCGGAGGGTGAAGGCGGCGCGGCGACCGGGTTCGGCTGCCTTGCGGCGGCGCTCTGGATCGCGGACTTCCGCTTCGATCGTTGCCGAAACCTCGCGCCTTTGGCGGAGCACCTCCGGTTCGGCGTGTGCTAGCTCGCTCTCCAGCGCAACCGGCACTTCCGGTTCGAAGTCGCCGAGATGCGGCGCCGGGGTCAGCGAGTAGAGCCGGGCCTGGCGCTGCGGGGTTTGCACGTCCTCCGCGTCCGGGCCCATGTCGTTCCAGCCCAGATCTTCGAGCGCTTCGTCGGGTGAAAGGCCGTTGTCAGCCGGAGTGCCCATTCCGGTCAGGGGGGCGAGTTGCGGGCGCATCGCCGGCCTCGCCCCGCCCTTGCGCGCCAGAAGCGTCGGGCCGAGCGAAGCGAAAGGCTTGGGTTCGCTCATGGTTGCGTCACTCCGTTATTGAGCGACGCGGCGGCCGAAGCCGCCCTGCGGGCGATGTACGCCGGGAATTTGCGAGATCGAGCCCGGAGCGGCGAAGATCGTGCGGCGGAAATTCTTCTCGAGCCGATCGGCGACATATTGCCACAGCGCGACCACTTCCTGTGCGCTTCGGCTTGCCGAATCGACCTCCATCACCGTGCGGCCATCGATCATTGAGGCGGCATAGTCGGTACGGTGATGCAGGGTGATCGGCGCGACAGTGCCGTGCTGCGATAGCGCGACGGCAGCTTCCGAAGTGATCTTGGCCTTGGGAGTGGCGGCGTTGACCACGAAGATGAGCGGCTTGCCGGCGCGTTCGCACAAATCGACCGTAGCGCCCACGGCGCGCAAGTCGTGCGGACTCGGCCGGGTTGGAACGACGATGAGCTCAGCGACGGAGATTACCGACTGGATCGCCATAGTGATCGCCGGCGGTGTGTCGATGACGGCGAGCTTGAAGCCTTGTTGCCGCAAGATGGCAAGATCGTTGGCGAGCCGTGCCACGGTGGTCTGCGCAAAAGCGGGATATTCGGCCTCGCGCTCGTTCCACCAGTCGGCGAGCGAGCCTTGCGGGTCGATGTCGATCAGAACGACGGGGCCTGCTCCGGCGCGCTGCGCCTGAACCGCCAGGTGCCCGGATAGCGTGGTCTTGCCCGACCCGCCCTTCTGTGAAGCCAGTGCCAAAACGCGCAAGGCCAATCCCCCTGATTCCGGCCGACACACCCAAATTGCGGCCTTTCCGACCAGCGGGATCGCAGATCACCCTAAATTTTGAGTTAATCCAGAAGACGCTTTCAGAACGCCACCCGCTTCCACAGCGGCCGAGTCCCGCGCAAAGACACGCCATATAAAGACTTTGCTAACGCCTCATTTACTATGGCAGCCTTCGATCACTGGCGTTGCGTGAGGGAACTGGATGCCGCGTCTTCTGTCTAAGTCTGCGTTGGGACCATGGGCCTGCGTCGCTGCGCTGCTGGCGGCTGCCACGGCGGGTCCGGCGTTGGCCGACGTGAAAAGCGGTGTCGATGCCTGGAGCCGGGGCGACTACGCCGCCGCGGTGCGCGAATGGGAAGCGCCTGCCGCCGCTGGCGATCCGGACGCGATGTTCAATCTCGCCCAGGCGCATCGCCTGGGGCGCGGCGTTTCCGCCGACCTAGCTCGTGCCGAGGCGCTCTACGCTCAGGCTGCCGCTGCTGGTCACATCCAGGCGGCCGACACTTACGGCCTGATCCTGTTCCAGGATGGCCGCCGCGAAGCCGCGCTGCCTTACATCCAAGACGCTGCTCGTCGCGGTGATCCGCGTTCGCAGTACTTGCTCGGCATCGCTCACTTCAACGGTGATCTGGTCGAGAAGGACTGGACTCGTGCTTATGCGCTGCTCACTTTGGCGAGCGGGGCGGGACTGGCTCAGGCCACCGCCGCCATTGCCGAAATGGACACGCACGTGCCGCTCGATCAGCGACAGCAAGGGGCTGCTTTGGCGGTGCAACTGCGCGGCGAGGCTGACGCCGCGCTGGCCCGCGAGCTTGCTGCGGCCGAACTGGGGGCAGCCCCGCCGACGGGAGAGACGCCTCGCACCAGCGCCGGCCAGGTTCCACGGCCGTTGGCCACGGTTGCCGTCTCGCCGTCAGTCGCTGCAGCCCGAGCTGCCGTGGCCGAGGCCAGTCGCGCAACCGGCACCGAGGATCCTGCCAAAGCCGGAGCGAGCTACGCTCAGGCGCCTGCTCCAGTTATGGCCGGCGCTCCAGTGGCGGCTCCCGCGCCGACCCGACCCGCTGCGCCTGTAACGGCGCCATCCGCGCCTCAGGGTGCGCCGCGCCCTGCGGCCCCCGCTTCCGTCTCGGCGGGCTCGTGGCGCGTGCAACTTGGCGCCTTTGCGGTCGCCGGAAACGCGGACCAGTTGTGGAGCAAAGTTCGCAGCCTTTCTGAGCTTGCGGGCAAGGAGCGGCTGATGGTGCGAGCCGGCCGGGTTACCAAGCTCCAGGCCGGCGGCTTTG
>CAYTPY010000084.1:0-9146 GCA_964439725.1 uncultured Erythrobacter sp.
GTTGTTGTTGCCCGTTTGGTTGATCGTTCCGGTGGCATCCGCCGACTGGCTGATACGCGCGTCGTTGGACGGGAATCCCGGCACCATCGCCCCTTCTTCGTCCTGGATGATCGTAGCTTCGGCATTGTCGGCACCAAGGAACTGCTGGACGACGGCATTGTTGTCGATGCCGCCCTGCGTGACGGTTGCCGTGGCAGCAGCGTTCTGCGTCACATTCGAGTGGTTGTAAGTACCAGCCTGGCTCACCGACGCATCAGCACCAGCATTCTGAACGATGATCGAGCTGTTCAGATTTCCCGTCTGCGTCACGTCTGCTTGCGCAGCTCGATCGGCGGAGCTGCCACTGGCGTTCTGCGTGACCGCAGAGAAGTTATCGTCACCTTGCTGGTTAACACCGACCGTTCGGGGCGACTCAACGCCGACGCCGTTAAATGTACCCGTCTGGTTCACGAAGGACCGGTTGCCTTCGCCGTTCTGATTTACAAATGCATCGTTTTCACCGTCTGTGCCGGTCGTGCCCGCCTGAACGATCGAAGAGAAGCTATCTCCATCCTGCTGTGCGGTTGCAACATTGCCGAAGCCGGTCTGCGTGATCTCGGACTCAGCGCCGTACCCGTATTGGGTGCTGGAGGCGCGATGATCGCCGTCGTCGTTCTGAGTGATCGTGGTGCGCGCGTCGGAAGAACCGGCCATCTGCCTGGCGTAAGCATCACTGTCATCGCCGCTCTGGTTGACCTCGGCCGTGTTGTTCTCGCCCCTCTGCGACACTTCGGCCATGTTATCATCGCCGCTCTGGTTTATGGTGCCTTCGTTGGACACTCCGCGTTGGACGATAAAGGTGCTGGGGTCCGCAGCGTTGGTACCGCCATTGTTGCTACCGGTTTGATTGATGGTAGCTTCATGGTCCGAACCGGCTACCTGGTTTATCTCTGCGTTATTGTTGTTTGCGCCCGCTACGCTGGCACCAGTCGTGTTGACCCCCTGGTTGATTGTGGCCGTGCTGTCGGAGGACGTCTGCGTCACAAGCGCATTCTGGCCGTTGTTAGCCTGCGTGACATTGGCAGTATTGTCCTGCGCCAGCGCAGGCGTGGCGAAAAGGGCCGCGGCCGAGACCGAGGCGAGGAGTAGCTTCTTCATGATGTATGCTCCTGGATAGAGAAACGCTCAAAAATGCGGCCCGACGCCGCGCCGCGGGTCTGCGGGGCGGCGGGGAGTGGGCCCTTGGATGGGCCTCGTTCGTTGGATTCACGGCGCGCACGTGCGGCCGCGGTCATTCCGCGTCCGGAGAGGAGCATGTTGTCAGCTTTGAGCGCGGCGATGGGTGCAAGATCGCACCATGAGCCACGGAGACGGCTGGTTAACATGGTTGTAAAACCCCTTCCGGAATTTCATAACCACGTCTGCCTGCGCCTTGTGCGCAGGTCAGACCTGGTTGTGTGACAGCAACTTCAGTCATCTGGGGCGCGTCGGAGCTGCAACTCCGGCGCGCCTATTTGCATCGACCTCATGGCGGAGCTGCAACTCCGCCGCGAAGCCACCGGATTTTCCCTGGGATGGTTTCGGGCAGGTCCGGCTACCTGCCCGCATCCCTGGCCGACGCCGCCCGGCGCCGGTCAATTCCTTCGCGGCGCCCTTGCTCCTGGACGCCCGGCGCTCTCGAGATCGTCGGCCGCCGCAGCGGTCTTGATCTGGAGCGGCTCGATATTTCCTAGGGCGCGCAGCGCCTCGGCGACTTGCGCCTCGTCAACCTTGCCATCACGCTCCCGCTTGTATTCGTAAAGCAGGGGCCATCCGGCATCGGGGTCGGCGAATTCCCACAAGTTCAACTCGACCCCTTCGAGCACGAGCGCGTAAACCGCCTTCTCGATCGCCTGCTGCAGCGCGACCTGGTCGGGTTCGTTGGTGGTGTAGCCCGCTTCAGCCTGGAGCAGCTCCTTGAAGCCGACATAGCGGAAAGCGTTGGCGCCGAGCGACTGGCTGGCGATGGTCTTGGAAGCGGTGACCGTGGTCAGGACCTCACCCGTGCGGACCGAGACGGCGCGCAAGTAGACCGTAACCGTGTCCTGCCGGTACTCCGTGCGTCCGCCAATACCCAGGAACGCGGCACCTGCGCCGCCCGTCACCGTGTTGGTATCGTAGCCGACGATGCCGCCTTCGAGCAGCACGCCGGCGAACAGCAGGGCCGGGAGAGCCTGCGGGTTCACGCCCTGCTCGCCCAAGTAACGCTCGCGCATCTCGCGGATGATCTGCCGCTCGTTGAGCAAGTTGCGAAGCGATTCCCGCTCGACAATCGTGAACCACTGGCGGTTGCCAGCATCCTGAAGCGCCTTGACCACGATCGAGCCGCCGCCTTGCGTGACCGCCCGCGACAGGGTCTGGCCCGTTTCGCTCGGCTTGTACTGGCCGGTCTGGTCGACGAAGCCATAGACCGCGACCGCAATCGGCCGCGTCGGCGCAGGGAGCTTCGACAGCAGTACCTGGGTCTGCGTCTTGTCCGGAATGTAGGCTTCGGGGCGCGTCTCCGGAAAAGCGGTGCGACCGCTTCCCGTAACGGTCGTACAGCCAGCCAGGGCCGCGAGAATAAGCGAAGCTGAAGCGAGGCGAGCGATCATCACAGCAACCGCCTCAGTTCACTTCGATGAACGTTGGGATGACGATCGTCGTCACCTCACCGGTCTGATCGTCGCTGATGTTCAGCGTGACCTCTGTGAGGCTGCGGACGAAGTTGATCGTCTGGCCGCCGAAGCTGATGGTCCCGCTTTCTTGCGGGTTCTCACCGAAGATCGCGTTCACGATCTGCGACGAAAGCGCGGAAAGAAGCCGCGACTGGAGCTGGCGGGCAAAGATGTCAGCTTGCGAGTTGCTCTGCCTGGTGGTCGGATCGCGGTAGTCGTTCTGGGCGTTGGCGATGCCGAGCAGATGGGCCGAGTTGAACGGGTTGCCGCCAAAGCTCGGATCTATCGGCCGGTAGACAATGTCCTGCGCAGCCGCCGGTGTCGCCAGCGTCGCCGCGAGGACGGTACCTACGAGTGAAGCGATGACACCTTGAGTGCCCGAACGAAGCGGCATTGACCCCCCTGAACCTCTATGATGCGCCTGCGGCGCCTAACACCTAGTAAGACCTCAGCCCCTGCGGCCTCGAAAGGTTAACAATGAATTAGTTGTATTAGATGCGATTCGCATCCCCCATTCAGGGGAGGGGCTAGTGGATTTCCACCAGGACGTGCACGATGTCCCGCAAGGGCACATCTGCCGCGCAATCATTTATCGGTGTATGCGCGCGTAACGTTCAGAAGCTGCGTGCTCGAACTGACGGCCATCTTGGTATGGATTTGCTTCAGATGGCTGCGAACCGTGCTGACAGAAATGCTGAGCCGTTCAGCGATCATGTTTGGCTTCAACAGGCGGGCGAATTCGTCGAGCACGGCGCACTCGGACCGGGTGAGCCCGAAATCTTCGGCCAAACCGCTGCTGGCAACGTCTCGCAGCGGACAGGACACCGCGCATCGAAGGAAAATAAATCGGTGTTCGCCGTGGAACTCTGCCCAGCCGCGGAGCAAGACCCAGGTGTCGGCATCGTCGCCATTCAGGAGCAAGCGCTCGCATTCGTGTCCAAGGTTCTCGACGAACGAGGCCCAAGTCCTGGCGTTGGCTGTGCCGCCGGTGTGTAGCTTTCCGCTGCCGACAAAAAGCGGCATCGGCGAACGCAGCAAGCGCTCGCAATGGGGTGTGCTCCACAAGACATTACAGTGCCCGTCGATCAGCAGGGCCAGGCTTTCGGCTGCCAATCCCGCGGCAAACTGATGAACGGCTGCTGGCAGCATCTCCCGCAACAGCTTGGGCAATTCTCCCGAAGCGCCCCCCTTCGTTTGTTTCTCGAAACGGCTCCTGCCCTGGCGCGGACGCGGCGCTACCCCCTGCTTCAACAGTCTTTTCCCCCGCCTGCGTCGTGAGCCAACGAACGAGCCGCGTCCATGAACGGACCGGTTTACGCTCTCGGCGGCGCGACGCTGACTTAGCCCCCAACTGCCAATCTTCTACAAACGAGTTTCATAGTTAATCAACCTGATATCCTGCCGCGGCTTCAAGCTGCGCCATTTCAATACAGGCGCGGCAAGCGGGGGAACCAAAGCTGTTGAGCCAGCTCCGGTTGTTCGGCTCAAATCAGGAGCGGGGGCGGGCGGCGGCATGAGGCCGCACATACGCCCGCCCGCCGAGATCAGGCGGCGAGCGCTTGCTTGGCGTCCGCAAGCACCATCTCGGCGCCTTTTTCGGCGATCATGATCGTCGGCGCGTTGGTGTTGCCGCTGGTGATCTTGGGCATGACCGAAGCGTCGATCACGCGCAGGCCATCGATGCCTCGTACCCGCATCTGCGGATCGAGCGGGTAACGCTCGTCGCCCATCGCGACGGTGCCGACCGCGTGGTACAGCGTGCCGCCGGCGAGCTTGGCGTAGCCGATCATTTCCTCGTCGGTCTGGCCGAACGGGTCCCCCGGCGCCTTCAGGTAGGGCTCGAGCGCCGGCTGCTGCCAAATCTTGCGGATCAGCTTGAGCTGATCGACTACGCTGGCGCGGTCGATCGGATCGCTGAGGTAGTTCGGCGCGATCTTCGGCGCGACCATCCCATCGGGCGACTTGGCGTGGATCGAGCCGCGCGATTCCGGGCGGAGCTGGCACGGGTTGGACGCCAAGCCCGGCTCCTTGTCGAGCCGCAAACCCTGGTACTGGTTCAGGTATTCGAGATCCATCGAGGCGGCCATGACGTGGATCTGCACGTCGGGATAAGCGAGCTCGTCGCGCGTCTTCACGAAAGCGCAGCCGTGGGCGACCGCGTAGGACAACAGGCCCTTGCGCGTCACGCCGTACTTGGCAATCTGGCCGAGCAGCTTCACGCCGCGGCTGAGGTGGTTGATCGAGTGCGCCTGCTCTTTCAGGTAGGTCTGGCAACCGATCATGAAGTGATCCTGCAGATTCTCGCCCACCATTGGCGCCTCGTGCACGACCGGCACGCCGAGTTCCTGCAGCAGCGCACCCTGACCGATGCCGGAGATCTCGAGCAGCTTGGGGCTTTCGACCGCCCCGGCAGCGAGGATCACTTCACGCCCGACCATGACCCGGCGGATCTCGCCGTGCTGGCGGAACTCGACGCCGACCGCCTTCTTGCCATCGAACAGGATGCGGGTGGTCATCGCCCGGGTTTCGACGGTGAGGTTCGGCCGCTTCATCGCCGGGTGGAGGTAGGCCACCGCGGCCGAATGGCGGCGGCCGTTCTTCGCGGTAAGCTGGAAGAAGCTGACCCCTTCCTGGTTTCCGTCGTTGAGGTCGGGCTTATAGGGAATGCCGGCCTCGACGCAGGCTTCAACCAGCGCCGCGGAGACCGGGTGCTCTTCGGGAAAGTCGCAGACGTTGAGCGGGCCGCCGGCGCCGTGGAAGTCACACTCGCCGCGTTCCTGGTTCTGGCTCTTGCGGAAGAAGGGCAGAACGTCGTCCCAGCTCCAGCCGCGTGCACCCATCTGCGCCCAGTTGTCGTAGTCCGCCGACTGGCCGCGGACGTAGAGCATGCCGTTGATCGAGGAGGAGCCGCCGAGCACTTTGCCCTTCGGCCACTTGTGCTTGCGGCCCCCCGAACCTTCGTCGATTTCGGTCTCGTAGAGCCAGTTGACCTTGGGGTCGTTGAGCGTCTTACCGAAGCCGATCGGCGTGTGGATCATGATGTTGGAGATAAGCTGGCCCGGCTCCTTGAGCGGGCGGTCGTCGCCCCCGGCTTCCAGCAGCACGACCTTGTGCTCGCCGCTTTCGCTGAGCCGCGCGGCCAGCACGCAGCCGGCGCTGCCGGCGCCGATGATGACATAGTCCGCGTAGAGATCCGCAGCCATTACCCTCTCCTCTTGACCCATCGCCGCGCCTGGTGCGCGATTCGCTTGCCTGCGACGCTAAGCACCGTACGCTGTACCGGCAATGGCTGGAGATGCGCGTGATCAAACCCGAGCTTGAGTTTGTCTACGAAGCGGGGGGCGAGCTCGAGGCTCCTCGCGAAATCGGTCCGGTCTATGATGGGGCGCGGCGGATCATCCCGATCTTGAGCGGCGGCTACGTAAAGGGCCCGAAGATCGGCGGCCGGCTGATGGGCAATTCGGCAGACTGGCAGCTGACCCGGCCGGACGGCGTGACGGTGGCCGACGCGATCTACGCGATCGAGACCGATGACGGAGCGCTGATCCAGATACGCAACAAAGGGCTACGCCGCGGCCCAGCGGAAGTGATGGACCGGTTGCGCCGCGGCGAAGACGTCGATCCCAGCGAATACTACTTCCGCACGGTACCCGAGTTCATCGCGCCCGAAGGCCCTTACGACTGGCTGAACAAGTCGATCTTCGTCTGTGCCGGCGCGCGTTACGCCAGCAGCATCAAGCTATGGGTCTGGCGGGTTCTCTAGCGGCGAGAGGGGAGGTTGCATTCCGCGCAATCATCCCCATATCTTAGCCATGAGGACTTTCGTAGCGATACACGCGGGCAGCAGCACAGCACGTCCCCACCGGCCCTGAGCCGGATTGTTTCCGCGAGCCGTGGTTTGGCTCAGGGCACTCTTTCAGCAGCATCGAGACCACAGGCTGTGCAACCGCCTGAGCTTGTCTCGCTAATTCCCGGCTCGCTTCGTAACGAGAAAGCCAAGCCGATGTCTTATCCGATCAACAACCCCCAGATGGCCCACATGCTCGAAGTCGCAACCCGGCTTCCAATCCGCGAGCGCGCCACCACCCTATCCCAGTTCGGCGAAAACCCGACGGAGAGCGCCCTGTCGCTGGCCGACTACCTGGTAATCGCGGCGATCATGGCCTTCCCGGTCATGGTATTGCTGGCGCTGGTCCTCGCGAAGCAGATGTAACGGGGGCGGCCGCCGCTCAGGCGATCCGCAAGTCGAGGAGGCTGGGGCCAGCTTGCGCGAAGCTCCAGCTTAGCGCCTCATCGAGCGCTTCGACTTCGTCCACTTCCCGCGCGGGCAGGCCCTGCGCTTCGGCGAGGCGGACGAAGTCGATGCCGCTGAGGTCGCAGCCCGGTACCGTGTTCATCCCGAACTCGCCGGCAAAGCCGGTCAGGGCCGCATAGCCCGAGTTGTTGAGGATCACAAAGCTGACGTTCACCTGCTCCTCGCGCGCCGAGAACAGGCCCTGGATCGTGTACATCGCCGAGCCGTCGCCGAGAATGGCGATCACCTTATCGCCCTGACCGAGCGCCACGCCGATGGCACCGGGCAGCGAATAGCCGAGGCCGCCGCTGGCGCAGGTGTAGAAGCCGCCTTCGCGGGTGATCGGCAAGGTGTCGTGCACCGGGCCGCGCGCGGTTGGCGCCTCCTCGACGATCACAGCTTCCTTCGGCCGTAGTGCGGCGATGCGCTTCAAGACGTAAGCGGCGGTCATCGCCGGCTCCGGATCGAGGAGCAGGCGCGGGTCGCCCGCATAGGCGCGTTCGTTCGCCCGCTCGGTGAGCTGGGCCAAACCGTCGGCGACGTTGCCGAGCACGCCGCTGCCTCCGGGCAAAGAGGCGAGGTGCTGCGGATCTTCGCTGAGCGCGATCAGCTTGGCGTGCTCCGGCCAGTGCGGGCCGGTGCCTTCGACGTGATAAGTGAACACCGGGGCCCCGGCGACGAGGATCGCGTCGTAGGGAGCGAGCAGGTTCCGGATCTTGTCGCGCCATGCGGGGAGGAAGCCGGCGAACTGGGGGTGGTCCTCAGGAAACGTCTCGCGCGCGGCATAAGGTGCTGCCCAGACTGCGCAGCCAGTCCGCTCGGCGAGGCGCAACGCCGCGCCCCAGCCACCGCTGTTGGCGACGCCGGTGCCGAGGATCAGAGCTGGTTGCTCCGCGCCGTCGAGCACCGCCGATAGCCGCTCGATACCGGTCGCGTCCGGAACCGCGCACAAATGCACGTCGGGCAGGGGTGGCCACTCGCACTCGCGGTCCCAGTCGTCGACCGGTATCGAGACGAAGGTCGGCCCCATCGGCGGGGTCAGCGCGGTGACGAAGGCGCGGATCAGCGCGAGCGGTACGTCCTCGGCGCGGGCCGGCTCGATCGCGTACTTGACGTAAGGCCGCGGGAACTCGGTCGGGCGTTCGGCGAACAGGAACGGGTCGTGCGGCAGGATCGAGCGCGCCTGCTGCCCCGCAGTGATCACCACCGGTGCGTTGTTCTTCCAGGCGGTGAACAGGTTGCCGAGCGAATGGCCGGTCCCGGCCGAGCTATGCAAGTTGACCAGCGACGGCCTTCCGGATGCTCGAGCGAAACCATCGGCCATGGCGACCACGATCGCTTCGTTGAGGCCGAGGACGTAGCGGAAGCCGTCAGGCATGGCCTTGAGCATCGGCAGCTCGGTGCTGCCCGGATTGCCGAACAGACGATCGACGCCGAAGTGCTCGAAGACGCGAAAGGAGGCTTCCCGAACGGTGGGCATAGTCAGACCGGCTCCCCCGCCGCCCGCGCGCGATCGACGACTTGCGGCTCGTCGATGCGGTAGCGCCAGATGGCGACCGCGGCGAGCACGACGATGGGTACGGCGACCCAGTAGAGCGACAGGATCGCCTCGGCGAGATCACCGCCGTTGCGATCGGACATCAGGCCCACAGCATAGGGTCCGATGCCCTGGCCGATGAGCGTGATCGACAGGATGTAGAAGCTGGTCACCATCCCACGCATGCGCGGCAAGACCAATTCCACCAGGCTGGCGTAGATCGGCGGCAGCCACATCGTCGTCGCGATCGAGAAGCCGATGAAAAACACGTAGAACATCGTCAGGCTTTCGGTCGTGTAGACCGCCACGGCGCAGAGCGGCGAGATGATCAGCGAGATCAAGGTCACCACCAAGCGGCCCGACTTCATGCGCTTCTCTGCCCAGTCCGACACCGGACCGGCGATCACCGGTCCCAGGATGCCCAGCGCGGCGATGAAGGGGCCGAAGATCAAGCCGACCTGTGTCGCGCTCTGGTTGAAGTGGCCGATCAGGTACGAGGGCGTGAAGGCCATGACGCCGTAGTTCAGCATCGTCTGCAGGCTGGCCATGAAGATCACGATCAGCAGCGCCGGGTTCTTGGCCATCGTCACGTAAGCGGGCCGGTCGTTGAGCTTCAGCGACTGGACCCAGTTGAACAGCA
>CAYTPY010000085.1:0-8908 GCA_964439725.1 uncultured Erythrobacter sp.
GCGGAAATCGGACTGGCCATCAGTCGTCTGCCTTCTCTTCTTCGAGTGTTTCTTCAATCTCGTCGACACCGCTCACGTCGAGCGGGCGCGAGGCGGCGATCAGCTTGTCCGTCAGGACCAGCTTTGCCGAGTGAATCGTTTTCAAGCGGACCTGGATGCGGCCCGCCTTTCGATCGTCGACGGTGACGGTGTCATCTTCGATCCCCACCAGCTCGCCGCGCAATCGGCGGTGTTCGCCCACCGGCTCGCTGAGCGAAATGTTGATCTCGTGCCCTGCCCAGTTGGCATAGTCTTTCGCCCGTGTCAGCGGCCGATCGATGCCGGGGGAGCTGACTTCGAGGTTATAGGCCCCCTCGACCAGCTCTTCGCCTTGCTCTTCGATCGCGTCGATACGTTCGGAAATGCGGCGCGACAGCGCCATGCACTGCTCCACCACCAGCTGACCAGTAGCAGGATCCTCGGCCATGACCTGCAGCGTGCGATCGTCGCCCTGCCCGGAAAGCTTCACGCGCACGAGCTCGAAGCCCAGCGCGGCGGCCTCTGGTTCGATCACTTCAATCAGGCGCGCAATATGCGGCATGCGGTCTCCATATACCGACTTCAATGACAAAGCCGTTTTGCGCCGGCCCCCGGGGGCGCCAGCACCAGACTTTGCCATAACAATGTCGGGATGGCTGCGCAGATAGGGGGAGTCTGGATGAAAGGCAAGCGGAAGCTGGCTCTGCCATCCGGCCGGCCGCTACTCGCTCAAAGCATGCTTTCTGATGCAGTGGCGTAGCTGGTCATAAGTCAATCCGAGCGCTTTGGCAGTCTGGCGCTGGTTCCACCGGTTGCGCCCTAGGTGATGCTCGAGGATCGCGCGCTCGTGCGCGTCGACCGCGGCGCGCAAGTCGGCAATCGAGTCGAGCTCGGGCACGGCCGCACGCGAGGCTGCGGGTGAAGCGATTGCGGCGCTGGCACCAGTGGGACGCGGCGGCGGCGCCGGCCTCCACGGGCTGTCGAACGGATCGAATTGGACATGGCCGATCGGCTCGTACCAGTCGCCCCAGCGATAGACCGCGCGTTCAACCACATTGCGCAATTCGCGCACGTTGCCCGGCCAGGGATATTCGTCGAGCTGGCGGCGAGCATGGTCGGCAAAGCCGGGCCAGCTCTCCCAGCCGATTTCTGCGGCCATGCGGCGGCCGAAGTAGTCGGCCAGCACGTCGACATCGCCTTCTCGCACCCTCAGCGGCGGCAAGGTGATAACTTCAAAGCTCAACCGGTCGAGCAGATCGGCGCGGAAACGACCATCCTCGGCGGCCTGCGGCAGGTTCTCGTTCGTCGCGGCGACGATCCGAACGTCGACCCGGACGGGGCGCGACGAGCCGATCCGGTTGATCTCTCCGTATTCGACCGCGCGCAGCAGTCGCTCCTGCGCCGCCATCGACAGCGTACCGATCTCGTCGAGGAACAGCGTCCCGCGATCGGCCTCCTCGAAGCGCCCCGCTCTTTGACGTGTAGCGCCAGTGAATGATCCCGCTTCGTGGCCGAACAGCTCAGCTTCGATCAAAGTCTCCGGAAGCGCGGCGCAGTTCATCGTCACCAGCGGCTCTTCCCACCGGTTCGACAAACGGTGCAGACGTTCGGCGATCAACTCCTTGCCGGTGCCCCGCTCGCCGATCACCAGCACAGGGCGCCGCATCGGCGCGGCACGGCTGGCGCGCTCGACGGCGTCCAGGAAAGCGCCCGATTGGCCTATGAACTGGTTTCCCCGATCCATGGCCTAACTTCTAGCGGATTTCACCAAGACCTGGCAATCCTCACCGCCTCACGCTTCCGCAGGCCGCATCGAAATCACCGAAAAAGGCCGAGAAAATCCCTTTGGCACGCTCTTTGCTTACAGGCTTCCATCGATTGACCGAAAGGATACGGGCCATGTACGATCGCGACTTCTTCGCCAGCAAACTCGGCATTGCCGCGCTGGTGAGCATCGCCGCGATGGTGGCGTTCAATGTCTTTGCGCTGACGCACCAATACGGCATCACAGCAGAGCGCGTCGTTATGACTGCGCCTTACGTGGAGCTGGCATGAGTCCCAAGGACGACAACCCCCTCGGCCCGATCGGCTCGAAGATCGAAGAGGGGCTCGAAAAAGCCGCCTCCAAGATAGAGAACGGCCGTGCCAGGGCGACTTCGCGGCTCGACCGCGAGATCGAACGTCTCCGTACCAGCCCCACGCCGACGCAAGCCACCCCGTCATCATCGGCCGACGCCTTTCTTTCCGGAGTTCCCTGGATGGGCATTTTTTCCCGTACCCGCGACATTATCGCTGCCAATTTCAACGAGCTGCTCGACCAGGCGGACGATCCGGCCAAGATGATCCGAATGATCATCCTCGAGATGGAGGAAACCTTGGTCGAAGTTCGCGCCAGCGCCGCGCGCACCATCGCCGACCAGAAAGAGATGCACCGCCACAGCGTGAAGCTGGAGAAGCTTCAAGCAGATTGGGGTGAGAAGGCGCAACTCGCGCTCAGCAAGGATCGCGAGGATCTCGCCCGCGCTGCGCTCGTCGAGAAAAAACGCGCCGCTGACATGGCCGACCAGCTCAAGCAGGAGATCGCCGTGCTCGACGATGCCCTGCGCGCTTACGAGCAGGACATAGCCAAGCTGCAGAATCGCCTACGCGAAGCCCGCAGTCGGCAGACCCAGATCGCCGCCCGGCTCGAAAGCGCCGAGAACCGCGTCAAGCTGCGCAGCCTGATGACCAACGAGAGAGTCGACGACGCGCTCGCCCGCTTCGACCAGCTCGAGCGCCGTGTGGATTACGCCGAGGGCCGCGCCGATGCGCTGTCGATTGCCGACGGAAACGCCAAGCCGACACTCGCCGACGAGATCGCTGCGCTCGAAGGTGCCGACAAGATCGACGAGGAACTGGAGGAAATGAAACGCGCGCTCGGCATGGGCGGCAAGGACAAGGAGGCCTAATCGATGGAAGAGATCCTGATCGTTGCCGCGATCTTCATCGGCCTGCCGTGGATCATCCTGCATTACATCACCAAGTGGAAGACAGCCGCGACCATCACGACCGATGACGAGGTTCTGCTTGAGGAGCTCTACAGCCTTGCCAAGCGCCTCGACGAGCGGATGGATACGGTCGAGCGGCTCGTCGCTTCCGACAATCCCGAGTTCAAGCCGGCCCGAGTGATCCACGACCGTGAGATCGACAACGAACCGCTGCGCGAACTGGACCGCCTGCTGGCCGAAAAGAAAGGAACGAACCGGTGAACAGCCCTCGCACGACTCTCTATCGCGACAAGCAGAATGCCAAATTGATGGGCGTGTGTTCCGGGCTTGCCGACTACACGGGTATCAACGCGCTCTGGATCAGGCTCGCTTTCCTGATCATGATCCCCGCGACCGGGTTCATCATTCCACTCTATTTCCTTGCGGGGCTGCTGCTGAGCAAGAAGCCGACGCACCTCTACGTGGACCGGGACGAGCAGAAGTACTGGCAGCGGGTGCGGCAATCGCCGCAGCGCACGGCCCGTGAGATCCGGGCGCGTTTCCGCGATGTCGACCGCCGCCTCGCCGAGGTTGAGAGCTTCTACGTCACCAGCAACCCGCGCCTTTCGGCCGAAATCGAACGCCTGCGCTGACCGCAGGCAGGTAAAAGGGGAGTACGACAATGGACCCAGCGGTGATCGGTGTGTTCATCCCAATCCTGGCGATCGTGCTGGGCATCTCGTTGGGATTCTTTGGTGTGTGGACCCAGCACAAGCAGAAGCTGGCGAAGTTTCAGGTCGAGGCCGCCAAAGCCTCTGCTGCAAACGATGGTCGCTCAGCCCGCGAGATCAAGGAATTGCAGGAGCGGGTGCGAGTCCTCGAGCGGATAGTCACCGACGGCGGCTACGACCTGGCCAACCAGATCGAAGCCCTGCGCGACGATCGGCGCGTGGGGGAACGGCTCGCTGCATCCAACGAGGTGTGAGCAAAACGTTGTCGTCAAAGGAATGCAACTGATGCAACCACAGGATTTCCTACCCCACCTACCCTGGCTGATCGGCGGCGCCTTCGTAGTCAGCCTGGCCGGGGTCCTCGGATGGGTTCACAACACGCGGCTTCGCATCAAGCACGGCTATCCCCTCGAAGGAATGTGGGGCCAGTCTCTGAAGCCCAGCACCGACAACGAAGCGAAAGAGCGGATCAAGCTCCTGACCCAGGAGAACGCGCAGCTTCGGGCGGAGATCGGCTCAGTCCAGGACCGGCTGATCAATGTCGAGCGGATCGTGACGGACAGCGGCTATCGGCTTGGACACGAGATCGAAAAGCTGCGCGACGACAAAGGGAAGGTCCAATGAGCTTCTGGACCGCGCTCGTCATCATGGTGGCGCTCTTCGTTTTCGCTGACGTCTGGAAAGCAAGACACCGCGCTCACCACGGCATTGTTGAGGACGAGTACGGTAAAGAGACGCTCGCCAATCCGAACAACGACGGCCTGATTCGGGAAGTAGAGGAGTTGCGGGAGCGCGTAAGGGTACTCGAGCGCATCGCTACGGAAGATCGCGAAACTAAGCGCCTCACGGCGGAAATCGAAAGCTTGCGGGACAAGTAGCTCAAGGGAGAAGCGAGGATGAGCCAGGAACTGCTGATTGCTGCTAGCGCGCTCGCCGGTCTGCTGGTGCTTGCTGCCACTTTGCTCAAAGGCTGGCAGGACTGGCTAGCGCTGAAAGAGCGTGAACTTGAAACCCGAGGCGCCCCGCGCGAGATCGAAGGCGGTGCCCGCGAAGGTGCGGCGCGGATCGAAATTGCCGACCTTAAGGAGCGTATTCGCAAGCTGGAAGCCATCGCCAGTGGGGTGGACCTCTAGACGCGATGCGCTAGGGGGCGCACGATGCGCTCACTTGCAGATATTCTTGAAGAGTACGAGTTCCTCGACGCCGACGAACGCTACCGCCTGCTCATCGAGCTAGGGCGGGAGCTCGACGAAATGCCGCAGGCGCTGAAGACTGATGCGACATTGGTACGCGGATGCTCAGCAAGTGTCTGGGTCTATCCGACCAGTCAGGACGACAAGCTTCACTTCTTGGCCGACAGCAATGCCGCCATCACCAAAGGCATCGTCGCCTTGGTGCTCTCGGCCGTTCAGGACCGTCCTGCTGGAGAGGTCGCAGCAATGGATATCGCGAAGGCGCTCGAACCCTTCGACCTCAAGAACCAGCTCAGTTCCAACCGCACGCAGGGGGTACCGAACATGATTGCGCTGGTGAAGGAACATGCGGCCCGTCTTGCCGCCAGGTGATGCGCCGCCAACTCTACTTCGCCGGCGGACTGGTGAGCATGGCGCTCGGCACGGTCGGCGCATTCATTCCCGTTCTCCCGACAGTCCCCTTCCTGTTGCTTGCTGCCTTCTGCTTCGCGCGTAGCAATCCGGAATGGGAAGCGCGCGTGCTCAGCCACCCACGCTGGGGCCCGGCGATCCGCGACTGGCGCGAGCGGCGGGCAATTTCCCGCAAGGCGAAGCGTGCGGCATTGCTGACCCTGGCCTTCAGCGCGTTTGTCGCCTGGCTGACGGTGAGCGGACCCTGGCTCGCGGCGGCGTGGGTACCGATCGCTCTCGCCGGAACATGGATCGCCACGCGAGCCGAATAAACGGGTGCTTGGCCCGGCGATAGACAGCGCTTGCTTGCCTTGCGGCGGCTCGCGCGCCATCTGGCCTGCATGGCCAGCAAACCACGCACACTCTACGAAAAGATCTGGGATGAACACGTCGTTGAGCGACGGGACGACGGCACCTGCCTGATCTTCATCGACCGTCACCTGGTCCACGAAGTGACCAGTCCGCAAGCGTTCGAAGCCCTCCGGCTCCATGGCCGGACGGTCCGTCATCCCGAGCTGACTCTCGCCGTTCCTGACCACAACCTGCCGACGACGGCGCGGGTCGATGCGGCGGGCAACCGCGTGCCGATCGCGGACCGGGAAAGTGCGCAACAACTTGAAGCGCTGGAGCGCAACGCGCCGGCTTTCGGCGTGCGCTATTTCAGCGCCACCTCGCTCGAGCAGGGCATCGTTCACGTCGTGGGGCCGGAGCAGGGATTCAGTCTCCCTGGCACCACGATCGTCTGCGGCGATAGCCACACCGCCGCCCACGGCGGTGTCGGCGCGCTGGCGTTCGGCATCGGCACCAGTGAGGTCGAGCACGTTCTCGCCACGCAGACCCTGCTGATGCGGCCGTCGAAGACGATGGAAGTGCGTGTCGAGGGTGAGCTTGGCCCCGGCGTCACCTCGAAAGACCTGATCCTCCACATCATCGGCACGATCGGCACCGCCGGCGGGACCGGCCACGTGATCGAATACCGCGGCAAGGTATTCGAGGACATGAGCGTCGAAGGGCGCCTGACGGTCTGCAACATGAGCATCGAAGGCGGTGCGCGCGCGGGCATCATCGCTCCGGACGCCAAGACTTTCGCTTACCTCAAGGATCGGCCGCTCTCGCCGAAGGGCGCGGAGTGGGATCAGGCGGTTGCGTACTGGCAGACCTTGTTCACCGATCCGGGCGCGCGGTTCGACAAGTCGGTGGTGATCGATGCCCGCGACATCGAGCCGACCGTGACCTGGGGGACGAGCCCGGAGGATACCGTCGCGATCGGGGGCACGGTGCCCGATCCTTCGAGCTTTGCCGATCCCAGCAAGCAAAAGGCGGCGCAGGCCAGCCTCGAATACATGGGTCTCCGGCCGGGCCAGAAGATGGACGAGGTGGAAGTCCAGAACGTGTTCATCGGCAGCTGCACCAACAGCCGCATCGAAGACTTACGTGCCGCAGCCAAGATATTGAAAGGCCGACAAAAAGCACCGAACGTGAAGTGGGCGATCGTCGTCCCGGGCTCGGGCCTGGTGAAGGCGCAGGCGGAAGCGGAGGGGCTCGACAAAGTCTTCACCGAAGCCGGCCTGGAATGGCGCGAGCCGGGGTGCTCGGCGTGCCTGGGCATGAACCCGGACAAAGTACCGGCGGGAGAGCGCTGCGCCTCGACCAGCAACCGCAATTTCGTCGGGCGCCAGGGGCCCGGAGCGCGTACTCACCTCGTCAGTCCGGCCATGGCCGCGGCCGCGGCGGTGACCGGAAAACTGACCGACGTGCGTGAATTAACCTGCGAATGAAGCGCTTGATTGAGAGTGATGAAGCGCTTCATCGAGTACCCGAGCAAAGCAAGCGACCACGACCCGTTCAGCGCCGGCGCGCTTGAGCGCCCGGACGCAGGCGTCGCTCGTGGCGCCGCTGGTCATCACGTCATCCACCAGCACGACACGGGCTCCCTGAATGCGCGAGCGGCAGCGATCATTCACCCCGATCGCGCCGGATAGCGCCCGGGCCCGGGCGGCGCGGCCGAGGCCGCCGAGAGTGCGGGTATGCTTGCGGCGCTTGAGAGCATCGATGACTACGGGCTGCTGAGTCAGGCGGCCGATCTCCTGCGCCAGCAGGCCCGACTGGTTGAAGCCGCGCCGCCACAAGCGCCACGGGTGGAGCGGGACAGGGACGATCAGCCACTCCCCTTCCAGGTCCGGCAGGCGAGCCGCGATCATGCGCCCCAGCATCGGCGCCAGGGCAATGCGCCGGCCGTGCTTGAAGGCGAGGATCAGCTTGCGCGAGGCGTCGTTGTAGAGCGTGCCCGCAGCGATGCCGTCGTGCTCGGGCGGACTGGCGAGGCAGGGAGCGCAGATCGAGCCGGCCAGGGCGGCCTCGCCGAACGGGCGCTGGCAAAGGCCGCACGCCGGATCCGCAGGAACCACGAACGCACTCCAGCAACCGGCGCAGAGGCCGTCCTGCGCGGCGATGGCTTCGCCGCACGAAGGACAGCGCGGCGGGTAGATCAGATCGACGAGCGGCGCGAAGGCTTCGCCGAGTTTCATGGCCGTGCTGCCTTGCGCGCGGTGGCCGGCATCGGCAGGAGCGGGACATGGCCAGTGCTCCCCCGATCATCTTTTCTCCCGCCCGGCGACGCGCGGTGCGCCGGCGGATTGCGCAGTTGCAGCGGCGCGGGGACCCGGCGCGCTTCGTGATCGAGGACATGGCCGAGGATGTGATCGAGCGGCTCGGTTTCCTCCGCCACACGCCGCAGCGCGCGCTGGTGGTGGGCGACTGGAGCGGCACGCTGGCCGCCTGGCTGCGCGGACAAGGCGCCGAAGCCAGCGAAGCGGACGCGGCAGACGGTTTCGACGAGGAAGCGCCCTACCCGCTGGGCGGCTTCGACCTGGTGGCGAGTCTCGGCTCGCTCGATACCGTGAACGACTTGCCCGGAGCGTTGATCCACGTCCGGCGGGCACTGGCGCCGGGCGGGCGAGCGCTGGTCAGCTTTACCGGCGCGGGGAGCCTGCCGGTGCTCCGGCGCATCATGCTGGCCGCCGATCGCGAGCGGCCGGCCGCGCGGATTCACCCGATGGTCGACGTCCGTTCGGGCGCGGAATTGCTGCAACGCGCCGGTTGGGCCGATCCGGTGTCCGACAGCCGCACGCTTTCGGTCGCCTACCGCTCGCTCGACCGGCTGGTGGCG
Source organism: uncultured Erythrobacter sp. (assembly GCA_964439725.1). Taxonomy (GTDB): domain Bacteria; phylum Pseudomonadota; class Alphaproteobacteria; order Sphingomonadales; family Sphingomonadaceae; genus Croceibacterium_A. The sequence goes on from CAYTPY010000085.1 coordinate 8,528, forward strand.
GACTTGCGCGCGCAGGGCCTTGGCAACGTTCTTGCCCGGCACGCGCCGCTGTCGCGCGGCGCGCTCGAACGGGCCCGGGAAGCCTTTGCCGCCGAGGCAGACGAACAGGGCCGCGTGGTCGAGACCTTCGAGATCCTGACCCTCAGCGGCCGGCATCCCTAACCCGCCGTTGGTTTCGTCATTGCGAGCATAGCGAAGCCATCCCGGGCAGCACAGACCTGCACCTAGATTGCTTCGTCCCTGCGCTCCTCGCAACGACGAAGTGTCACGCGTCGCGACGCAAGGCCGCCTGCGCCGCGGCGAGGCGGGCGATCGGGACGCGGTACGGCGAGGCGCTGACGTAATCGAGGCGAGTCGCTTCGCAGAAGGCGATGCTGGCCG
>CAYTPY010000086.1:0-8699 GCA_964439725.1 uncultured Erythrobacter sp.
CCGGCCGGCGACGACACCGTCATCGTCACCCCCGCGGCGTTCGAGCGCGACTACGGCCACTGGCTGCCGAGCCTCAACGTGCGCGTCGAAGCGCGGCCGGACCTCGTCGTGCGCGGCGCGGCCTATCGCAGCCTGGTGCGCCCGAAGCTCTCGAAGCTCGCCCCGCGCTTCGAGATCGAACAGAACGATGAGGATGAAGTGGAAGGGGTGTTCGGCAACCCCGACCTAGAACCCTACGTTGCCTGGAACTTCGATGCTTCGGTGGAGCACTACCTGAGCAGCAATGGTGCGCTCACCGCGGGCGTGTTCTATAAGTGGGTCGACAACTTCATCGTCGATACCGTCCGTGATGACGGCACCTGGCTCGGCATCGATTTCGATCGCGCGACGGTTCCGATCAATGGTGACGGCGCCGAAATCTACGGGCTCGAACTCGGCTATGCGCAGCAGATGTCGATGCTGCCGAAGCCGTTCGACGGGCTGCTGCTGCAGGCGAACTATACCTACACCCACGCCACCGGCGATGTTCCCAATGACGGCGACCCCGCCGATCCGCGGCGGATAACCCTGCCGGCCACTGCGCGGCACACCGTCAACGGCGTGATCGGCTATGAAAACGGACCGTTCAGCCTGCGCCTGGCGGGCACGTATCGGGACAAGTACCTCGATGAACTGGGCAGCGAGGCGGAGCTGGACCGCTACGTCGATAACCACTTCCAGCTCGACCTCAGCGCCAAGTACCGGCTCAACCGCAACGTTCAGGTCTTCTACGAATGGATCAACCTGAACAACGCTAAGTATTTTGCCTACAACACCCTCGGCGACCGGCGGAATCTCCTCCAGTACGAGGAGTACAGTTGGACGATGAAGGGCGGCGTGAAGGTGACGTTCTGATGCGCCGCGCTCTTCCCACAGCCGCTCTGGCCGCGCTTCTCGCCGGCTGCGCCACCACCAGCCCGGTCGGTCTCGTCCCGGTCGAGGTCACTGCATCGGCCGAGACGACCCCGGTCGGCACGGCCAATGCCGACGCCGCGGACGACCCGGCGATCTGGCGCAACGCGGCGAACCCGGCCGCCAGCCTGATCGTCGGCACCGACAAGAAGGCGGGCCTCCACGTCTACGACCTCACCGGCCGCACGCTGTTCAGCGAGACGTCCGGCCTGATCAACAATGTCGATCTGACCGAGCTGCCCGATGGCCGCGTCATCGTGGTCGCCAGCGACCGCAACGATCCAGCCAACGCCATGCTGCGGGCCTGGGAAATGGACAAGGCCACCGGCGCGCTGACCCTGCTCGGCGCCGTTCCGGGCGGGAGGGGCGAAGGCTACGGCTTCTGTCTGCGCCGCGATGGGGAGGCGGTCCATGCCTTCTCCGCGCTCAAGGAAGGGACGGTGGAGGAATACCGCCTCACCTTCCCGCGCGGCGGGGTTCTGTCCGAGCGTCTGCGGACGCGGGTGATCCCGACCCAGATCGAAGGCTGCGTCGCCGATCCGCGCGATGGCACGCTCTACATCGGCGAAGAGGAAGGAGGCCTGTGGCGCTTCGGAGCCGAAGACACCCAGGGCGAGCTCGCCTTCCCGATCGACAACCGCTACCTCGTCGCCGATCTCGAAGGCCTGGCCCTGGTTCCGGAAGGTGAAGACGGCGGCTGGCTGGTCGGCTCAAGCCAGGGCGACAACGCCTTCGCGGTGTTTCGTCTGCCCGACCTGACACCGGTCGGCCGCTTCCGGGTGGCGCAAGGCGAGTTCGGCTCGGTCGAGGAAACCGACGGCATCGAACTCGTCGCCGGCGACTTCGGCCCGCAGTTCCCCGAAGGCCTGTTCGTCGCGCAAGACGGCAAGAACAAGCCGCAGGCGCAGAACTTCAAACTGGTATCCTGGGCCGCCATCAAGGCCGCCCTGGGCCTCGACTGAAACAGACCGAGCGCAGACCCTTACCGCCGCACGTGAGCGGCCTTGTATCTCCTCCCGGATTGCCGCAGCTTGATCGCACTGCCTCAAGCCAGATCCGGGGGGAGAGAATGGGCCTGCTTGCCATGCTATCGCCGCTCCTGCTCGCGTCGTCCGTTGCGACATCGCAGACCTGCTCGCCGATTCCGGGCTGGGAGCAGGTTGTCGCCCGGGGCGAAACGCGATGGATCGTGATCGGCGAAGTGCATGGCACGAACGAAGTGCCGGAGCTCTTCCGCGACGCGGTCTGCCAGACCGCGCAATCTCGCCGCGTGGTCGTCGGCGTCGAACAGCCCGCTCTGGATCAAGAAGCGATCGACACCTTCATCGCGTCCGATGGCGGAGACGCAGCGCGGCGTGCTTTCCTGAACGCGACCATGTGGAATGGGACAATGAAGGACGGGCGATCCAGCGAGGCCATGTTCCGGCTCTTCGAAGCGCTTCGGCAGATGAAGGCGGCCGGCACCATCGAAGGGGTGGTGGCATTGCAGCCCGCCCTCACTGGCGCCTGGAGCCCGGCCAGATACGAGGAGGCGATGGCCGAGCTGCTGAAGTCGGCCGCGCAATCCGATGCTACCGTGGTCGCCTTGGTCGGCAACGTTCACGCGATGCGCACCGAAGTTCCGTTTCAGGAAGGCTACAAGGCCATGGCTGCGAACCTGCCAATGACCCAAACGATCACGCTGAACGTCATCGGCAACGGCGGCGAGTCCTGGAACTGCATGCGCGACGGATGCAAAGCGCACCCCTCGGCGAGCCCACCGCAACCCTTCTCGCGCGGGGTGGAACTGATCTCAGATGTTAACTACGCCTACTCCGGCGTCATCTATCTGGGTTCGGCCACCACGGCGTCTCCGCCGCAAGGCAAAAGCGGCGTGGCGGGTAACTGAAGACGGCACCCTAGCCCTCTGGTTCCCACTCAGGCGGCAGATAGCTGGGCGGCAATTCGATGGCGACACTGTCCGTCAGTTCGCGCGAGCTGTGGCCAACCGAAACGCTGTAGGCGCCGGCGGCGTGGGTCCAGCCGGGGCGGTTGGTGTACCAGTCGCCCAGGAGCCGCGGGTCGACGTGAATCTCCACCCGCTTGCGCTCGCCGGGCTTCAGCTCGACGCGGGCGAAGCCGCCGAGGCGGCGCGGCGCGGGCCAGCCGGGACCGGAGACATAGAGTTGCACCACGTCGGCACCGGCGCGGGTCCCGGTGTTGGTCACCTCCAGCATCGCCACGAGCCCCTCGCCATCGCGGGAAGCCACGAGGTGGTCGTAGTCGAACGTCGTGTAGCTGAGTCCGTGTCCGAACGGGAACAGCGGCTCATACCCCTTGGCGTCGAACCACTTGTAGCCGACCAGCGCGCCTTCCTCGTAGACGAGGTCGCCCTTGCGCAGGTCGCCAGGCCAGGGGAGCTGGTCGAGCGAGCGCGGGAACGTGGCGGGAAGGTGCCCGGACGGGGTCACCGCGCCGGTCAGCACCCGGGCGATGGCCGCCCCGCCCATGCGGCCGGGGTACCAGGCAGCCACTATGGCCGGCACTTTGTCGGCCCACGGCATCAGCACCGGTCCGCCGATCTGCAGCACCACCACGGTATTCGGGTTGGCCGCGGCGACGGCATCGATCAGCGCATCCTGCTCTCCATCGAGCTTCAGCTCGACATCGATGCTCTCGCTAGACCACTGCGTGCCGACGACGATGGCGAGGTCCGATGCCGCGGCGAGCCGGGCGGCCACCGCGGGATCGCTGCCGTCGGCGTATTCGATGGTCGCATCGGGCAGCAGCTTGCGCAGCTCTTCGAGCGGGGAGGACGGGTAATAGACCACCGGCCCCGGCCATGTGGTCGGCTCAAGCCCCGGCACGGCGTTGCCGCCGTCGGGATAGACCTGGCTCGACCCGCCGCCCGAGAGCACGCCCTTGTTGGCATGGCCTCCGATCACCGCGATGCGCTTGGCGTTGGCCGCCAGCGGCAGCACGTCGCGCTCGTTCTTGAGCAGCACGATGCCGGCTTCGGCCGCGCGCTGGCTGACCGCCCGGTTCGCGGCAAAATCGATCGGCTGGCCCTCCACGACCGGATCGTCGATCAGCCCATGCGCGAACATCGAGCGCAGGATTCGCGCCGCCATCAGGTCGATCTGCTCTTCGGCGATCTCGCCCGCCGCCAGCGCGGCCTTGAGCTTGTCGGCGTTGAACCAGTCCGCGCGCTGCAGGCCGAAGCCGGATTCCTGATCCAGCCCCGCGTTCGCCGCGGCCGCGGTCGAGTGAACCGCGCCCCAGTCCGACAGCACGTAGCCGGGGAAATCCCACTCCTCGCGCAGCACCTGCTGCAGCAGGAACGGGTTCTCGCACGAATAGAGCCCGCCCACTCGGTTGTAGGCGCACATCACCGATCCTGGATCGCCCTTCTCGATGGCGATCTGGAACGCGAGCAGGTCGCTCATCCTGAGCGCGCCTTCCTCGATCAGCGCGTTGCCGTCGTTGCGGTCGGTCTCCTGGTCGTTGACCGCGTAGTGCTTCACCGTGGAGATGATCCGGTTCGACTGCACCCCGGCGATCTGCGCGCCGACGATCGTACCGGCGAGTAGCGGGTCCTCGCCGGCATATTCGAAGTTCCGGCCATTCCGCGGCTCACGCATCAGGTTGACGCTGCCTGCAAGCAGCACGTTGAACCCGTCGGCCCGCGCTTCGGCGCCGATCATCGCGCCGCCGGCATGCGCGATCGCCGGGTCCCAGCTCGCCGCCACCGCAAGCCCCGAAGGGAGCGCGGTGCGCGCCCGCTTCTCCGCCGCGCCGCCTTGCGTGGCAACGCCGATCCCTGCGTCCGCCTGCCACTGCGGCAGGATGCCCAGCCGCGGAATGCCGGGCACGTACCCGGCCGAGCCGTAGCGGGCGTCCGCCGGCGCCTCGTAGTCGCCGGCCGGAAAGTCGGTGCCGAAGTAACCCTTGAGCAGCGTCAGCTTCTCGTCGAGCCTCATCAGCACGACCATCGAAGCGGCGCGCTCGTCGGCCGAACCGGGGGCTTGCGCCGCCAGGATGGGGGCGGGTTCCTCCCGTGCAGCGGCACCCGGCGAAAAGGCGACAATGCCGAGCGCCATGACGGCCGGCGACGTGTACTTGAAGAGCATCGGCTTTTCCTCCCCCCACTCATTCGAACAGGCCCATCGCATCCCGTCAACCGGCCGCGCGCCCGGTGTGACATTCGCTTTGCCAGCGCGTCCGGTGTAGGGGGCACGGCATGCATTTCACCGATCCCAGAGCCGCCGAAGTTTTCGCCGAGTATACCCGGCGCCATGAGCAGGAGCGGGCGCTCACCCGCGAGCTACCGCCGGGCCAGTTCGGCGAGCGCCGCGACGAGTTCCTGCTGCCGGTCGGCGCCGAAGTCGGCAACTTCCTCCGCGCGCTCGCCATCGGCAGCAAGCCGGAGCGGATTCTCGAGCTCGGCACCTCCTACGGCTATTCGACGCTGTTCCTTGCCGATGCAGCCAGGGCCTGCGGAGCGAAGCTCGTCACCGTCGACGTCGATGCGGCGAAGCAGGACTACGCCCGGCGGATGCTGGAGCGGGCGGGGCTGGCCGAGGCGGTCGAGTTCCGCTGCGGCGACGCACTGGACATCGTCGCCGCCGACGAGGGCGAGTTCGGCCTCGTCCTGCTCGACATCTGGAAGAACCTCTACCTGCCGTGCTTCGAAGCGGTCTATCCGAAGCTTGCCGAGGAGGGCCTGATCGTCTCCGACAACATGATCATGCCCGAAAGCGCCCGCGAAGCCGTCCGCGCTTACCGCGAAGCCGTGCGGGCCAAGCCCGACCTGCAGACGGTGCTCCTGCCGCTCGGCAGCGGGATCGAGCTGACCATCAAGTGGAGCGAAGGGAATCCGAAGCTGTGAGCGAGCGGCCCGCCGTCCTCTTTGTGTGTCTCGGCAACATCTGCCGCTCGCCACTCGCCGAAGCCGCGTTCCGCACCGAGGCGGAGCGGCTGGGGCTCGATGTGGAGGTGGACTCCGCCGGGACTGCCGACTGGCACACCGGCAAGGCGCCCGACCCGCGCGCGCGGGCGCTGGCCAAAGCCAAGGGCGCCCCGATCGATCACCTCCAGGCGCGGCAGATCGCGCCCGAAGACTACCGCCGCTTCACACACATCTTCGCTCTCGACGAAACCAACCTCGCCGACATCCGCGAACGCGCACCGGCCAACGCCACGGCGCAGATCGGCCTGCTGCTCGACTGCGTGCCGGGGCGCGAAGGTCAGCCGGTGGCCGACCCTTACTACGGCGACGAAGCGGGCTTCGAAGTCACCTGGCGCGACGTCAGCGAAGCGGCGCGGGCCCTGGCGCAGCGCTTGGCGGAGCCCTGACGGCCGCTCAGGCGATCTGCTTGACCGCCCGCAGCGCCGGCTCGGCCCATTCGGGGCGGCAGATCAGCAGGTCGGGCAGGTAGGTGTCCTTCTGGTTGTAGATCAGCGGGCTGCCGTCGATCCGCGAACAGTGCAGGCCATGCGCCGTGGCCACTGCCACGGGGGCGCAGTTGTCCCATTCGAACTGGCCCCCGGAGTGCAGGTAGATCTCCGCCTCGCCGCGCACCACTGCCATGGCCTTCGCACCGGCCGAGCCCATCGGCACCAGCTCGCAGCCGAGCTTCTCGGCCACCGCCAGGGCTTCGGCGGCCGGCCGGGTGCGGCTCACCAGCATGCGCGGCGCGCCGGCATGCGCGGCGGCTAGCGCGGGTCGGTCGCTGCGCAGCACCAGGCCGAGCGCAGGGAGCGCGACGGCACCGAGCTGCGCGATTCCGTCCACGGCCAGCCCGACATGCACCGCCCAGTCGCTCCGTCCTTCGGAGTATTCGCGCGTGCCGTCGAGCGGGTCGATGATCCAGACGCGCGGCTTGAACAGCCGCTCCAGCGTGTCGCGGCTTTCTTCCGAAAGGATGCCGTCGCCCGGCCGCTCGGCGCGCAGGCGCTCGATCAGGTAAGCGTTGGCCAGCCGGTCACCTTTCTTGCCGAGTTCCTTGCCTTCGACTTCGCCTTTGGCTTGAAGATCGAGGAGCACCTTTCCCGCGGTATTGGCGAGCTCAGCGGCCAGCGCGGCGTCGGCCAGCGATCCGTGGAACTTCACAGGTTCGGTGCCCATTCACCCAGGACCCGGTACGCGATCAGTTCCGCGGCCTGCTCCGGGCTGGTAGCGGTCGTGTCGATGCGAATTTCGGCGTTCTCCGGCCGCTCGTAAGGGCTGTCGATCCCGGTGAAGTTCTTGAGCTCGCCGCTGCGGGCCTTCTTGTAGAGGCCCTTCACGTCCCGGCTTTCGGCCACTTCCAGCGGCGTGTCGACGAAGACCTCGATGAACTCGCCCTCGGGCAGCATCGAGCGGACCAGCTCGCGCTCGGCGCGGAACGGGCTGATGAACGCGGTCAGCACGATGAGGCCTGCATCCGACATCAGTTTGGCCACTTCGCCCACGCGGCGGATGTTCTCGATCCGGTCGGCCTCGGTAAAGCCCAGGTCCTTGTTGAGCCCGTGTCGCACGTTGTCGCCATCGAGCAGGAAGGTGTGCTTGCCGGCGGCGTGCAGCCTTTTCTCGACCATGTTGGCGATCGTCGACTTGCCCGAGCCCGACAGCCCGGTGAACCACAGCACCGCCGGCTTCTGCCCTTTGAGCGCGGCATGGGCCTCGCGGCTGATCTCCAGCGCCTGCCAATGGATGTTCTGCGCGCGGCGCAGGCTGAAATGGATCATGCCCGCCGCGACCGTCGCATTGGTAAGCTTGTCGACCAGGATGAACCCGCCAAGCTGGCGGCTTTCGTGATAGGGCTCGAACACGATCGGACGGTCGGTGGTGACTTCGCACACGCCGATCGCGTTGAGGCTCAGCGTCTTCGCCGCGAGGTGCTCGAACGAGTTTACGTCCACTTCGTGCTTGGGCTGCGCAACGGTGGCGGTCACAGTCTGCGTCGCCAGCTTCAGCCAATAGCCGCGGCCGGGGATCAGCGCCTCGTCGCTCATCCACACGATGGTCGCTTCGAACTGGTCCGCTGCCTGCGGCGGCTGCTCTGCGGCAGCGATCACGTCGCCGCGGCTGCAGTCGATTTCGTCGGCGAGCGTGACCGTCACCGATTGGCCCGCCACGGCCTCGGGCAACTCGCCGTCCATCGTCACCACCGACTTCACCGTGCTGGTCTTGCCCGACGGGATCACCCGCACTGCGTCACCCGGCTTGACGGTGCCGCTGGCGATCTGGCCGGCAAAACCGCGGAAGTCGAGGTTGGGGCGGTTGACCCACTGCACCGGCATCCGGAACGGCTTCGCTTGCGCCGCCATCCCTTCGATCTCGACCGTCTCGAGGTGATCGATCAGGCTCGGACCGGTGTACCACGGCGTATTCGCGGAGGGCGCTGCCGTGATGTTGTCGCCCTTGAAGCCGCTGATCGGGATTGGAGTGAAATCGGCGATGCCGATGCTGCCGGCGAACTGCCGGTAGTCCTCGACGATCCGCTCGAACACGTCCTGCGAGTAGTCGACTAGGTCCATCTTGTTCACCGCCAGCACGAGGTGGCGGATACCCAGGAGGTGCGCGAGGTACGAGTGGCGCCGGGTCTGCACCAGCATGCCCTTGCGCGCATCGACCAGGATCACCGCGAGGTCGGCCGTGCTCGCGCCAGTGACCATGTTGCGGGTGTACTGCTCGTGGCCCGGCGTGTCGGCGACGATGAACTTGCGTTTTTCGGTCGCGAAGAAGCGATAGGCGACGTCGATCGTGATGCCCTGCTCGCGCTCGG
>CAYTPY010000087.1:0-8683 GCA_964439725.1 uncultured Erythrobacter sp.
TCGGGTTCTTCGTCGGGCAGACGATGAAGGCCATGCAGGGCAAGGCCAACCCGCAGGTCGTCAACGAGGTGCTACGGGCCAAGCTGGCTTGAGCTCCCGATGCCGCTGAGCATCGTCCTCGTTCAGCCCGAAATTCCCGGCAACACCGGCGCGGTGGGGCGGACTTGCGTCGCCCTCGATGCCGAGCTGGTGCTGATCCATCCGCTCGGGTTCATGATCACCGATGCGCGCGTGAAGCGTTCGGGGCTGGATTACTGGCCGCACGTGCGGCTTGTGGAGTTTGCGAGCTGGGACGCCTTCGTTGCCGATCGACAGCCGCGCGCCGACCAGCTTTTCCTGTTCGAGGAACACGCATCCACGTCGTTCTACGAGCCGGATTATCCGGAGGATGCGATCCTGGTGTTCGGGCAGGAGACGAAGGGCATCCCTGAAGCGATCTGGCGCGCCTATCCGGGACGCCAGTTCAACCTGCCGATGCGTTCGGACAAGATCCGTTCGCTCAACCTGGCGAACACGGTTGCCGCCGCTGCCTATCAGGCGCTGCGCGGGAAACTCTAGCTACCCGAGCTTATCCTGGCGGCAGCCGCGTCAGGCCGCGTTCGAGGATCCGCTCGCCGGTGTCGGACGAGGCGAGCTGCTCGCTCTCGCTGGCCGGCAAGTGCGTGTCGCCCTCACGGCTGGCTTGCGTGGCCGCGACCGAACGATCGCTTTCACTAGCAGGAATGTGACTGTCGCCGCCGTCGGTGCCTAGGCTGCGATCCGGCTCTGCGTCTGTGCCAGGCGGGTTGATGCGCTTTTTCTGGGTCATGGCCTCGGAACGCTTAAGCGGCACATGGGCTCCCTTCCGGTCCGGCAACGCTCTCTCAAATTGCACCGGAACTAGCACCGCGCCCGTTCGCTATGCCCTGCGAAGGAGCAGTTTATGAAGGCGATGGACTACCGCGGGCCGTACCGGGTCCGTCTCAAAGACAAACCGATGCCCAAGATCGAGCACCCGCGCGACGCGATCGTGCGCGTCACCCGGTCGTGCATCTGCGGTTCGGACCTGCACCTCTACCACGGCTACGTACCTGATACCCGGATCGGCATGACCTTCGGCCACGAGTTCACGGGCGTCGTCGAGGAAGTCGGACCGGAGGTCGAGAACCTGAAGGCCGGCGACCACGTGCTGGTCCCGTTCAACATCGCCTGCGGCCAATGCCACTTCTGCAAGCAGGGGCTGTTCGGCAATTGTCATGAAGTGAACCCCCAAGCGACCGCAGTCGGCGGCATCTTCGGCTATTCGCATACCGCTGGCGGCTATGAGGGTGGGCAAGCCGAATACGTCCGCGTGCCCTATGCCGATGTCGGTCCGACGGTGATCCCCGATTGGATGGACCCTGACGACGCCGTGCTGCTGACCGACGTCGTACCCACCGGCTATCAGGCGGCCGAGATGGCGGGCATTCGCAAGGGTGACACGGTCGTCATCTTCGGCGCCGGGCCGATCGGCATCATGGCTGCTCGCTGCGCCTGGTTGTTCGGGGCGGGGCGGGTGATCGTCTTCGATTACCTCGAATACCGGCTCGATTTCGCGCGCGAGTACGGGCCTGCCGAGGTCTATAACTTCAAGGAGATCGACGATGTCGTCGTCTTCATGAAGAAGACCACCGACGGTCTCGGTGCCGACGTCGCCATCGATGCAGTCGGCCTCGAAGCTTCGGGTAATTCCTGGCAGACGGTGATGGGCCGGAAGCTGTTGCTCACCTCCGGCTCCGCGATCGCCCTGCATTGGGCGATCAATTCGGTAAAGAAGGGCGGGATCGTCTCGATCGTCGGCGTTTACGGGCCGACCGGAAACCTCGTGCCGATCGGCAATGTGGTGAACAAGGGGATCACCCTTCGGGCCAATCAGGCCTCGGTGAAGCGGCTTCTTCCGCGCCTGATCGAGCACGTAAAGAACGGCCACATCGAACCGAAGAAGCTGATCACGCACAAGGTGCCGCTCGACGACGTGGCGGACGCCTATCACATCTTCTCCCGCAAGCTGGACAACTGCATCAAGCCCGTCCTGCTTCCGGCCGGCGCATAATGCGCACGCGAGGTGCCATCATGAACGAGATGACCAAAGTTTCACGGCCCAACGGCGCTATCGATACATCCACGATTCCCGGCTGGGGAGTCGACGCGGATCCGGACAACGATCCGACTTACCCCTACCGAGAGCGCGACAAGGACGACCATTCCGGCACCTGGGATCGGCCGCCGCGGCAGAATGTGGATGTCGAACTGCTGCAATCGATCGAGCACAAGCAGCGGCCGGCCGTCTTCGGTACGTCGACTCCGCCAAGCGGGCTCAGCGGCATGATGCGCCGGGCCGCGTTCAAGAAAAGCGAGTCCAACCTGCTGCACTGGCTGATCCTGCTCGGAGCCGATCGGGTCAACATGGTCGAAGCCGTGGTGAAAGACTTCGGCCATGGCCGGGTCCCGAACATCCCCGGCGAAATGGGCCTCCGCGCCGGATGGAAACACAACAAGCCAGGGCTGATCGCCAAGACCGCCGGCACTGTGGCCGTTGCCGCCCTGGCCGTTGCCGCCTTCAACCGTATCCGGCGTTAAAGTACGATTGCTCGCCGGAAGCGCTGGTCATTTCGAGGCGCGCGAAGCAATCCAGTGGCGCCCGGCGCTCTGGATTGCTTCGCTACGCTCGCTATGACGAACATGGCAGAACCGAGAACTTCGGTCTGAGGCGCCGCGCAGTTTACTGCGCCGCGGCCGTCAGGCTTTCAACGGTACGCACTTCTACCGGCAGGCCCAGCGTTTCCAGCTGCGGCTGCACCACGCTGGCGTCGCCGACGACCACGAACACCAGCTTCTCGCCGTCGAAGTGCTCGCGGGCGATCTGGTCGAGCTGCTCGGCCGAGAAGGACCGGTACTTGTCGGCCAGTTCCTCGTAGTAATCGGCCGGCCGCTCGTACTTGATGATGTTCATGATGCCTGAGAGCACGGCCGAGGAGGTCTCGAACTGCCCCGGAAGCTCGCGGACGTTGCCGTTGACGAAGCGTTGCAGCTCGACCGGGGTCACCCCGCGCCCTGTCAGGTACTCGTCCAATTCACGCCGCAGCTCGACGATCGAATCGCCCGTACGGTCGGCCTGTACCGGGGCGCTGATGGTGAAGCTCAACCTGTCGCGGCCCATGCCGACGCCGCTGCGTACGCCATAGGACCAGCCCTTGGTCTCGCGCAGGTTCATGTTGATGCGCGAGAGGAAGCTCCCGCCGAACACCTCGTTCGCGCCCAGCAGGCCGATCGTGTCATCAGTGCCGACGGCATCGAGCACCATTCCCGCGGTAATCACCGACTGCGGTGAATTGGGGCGATCGATCAGCACGATGCGCTGCTGCGGCGTTGGAACTTGAGCGTCGAAGTTCTTCTCTGGCAGCGGCGTTTGCGGCGCCTGCCAATCGGCGAAGCTTCGTTCGAGCAGCGGCAGAAGTTCGGCCAGCGACGTATTGCCGACCGCAATGATCCGCGCGTTGTCGGGCCGGAACCAGGTGCGATGGAAAGCCGCGAGATCCTCCGGCGTCAACCTGGCGACGACTTGCGGCTCGCCGAGCGGGGATGGGCTGCCGTAAGGGTGCTCGTTGCCGAATAGCAGCGGCGTCAGCGTCCGCGAGGCGATGCTGGCCGGCGTCGAAAGTTCGGCGTTGATCTGGTTGAGCTGCTGAGCGCGGACGCGGTCGACATCGGACTGGTTGAAAGCAGGATTGCGCACGAAGTCCGCGAGGAGCTCGACCGAGGGCGCCAGGTTGGGGCTCAGGGCGGAGAGTTGCGCGTAGCTCCAATCAGAGTCGAAACCGGCGGACACGTTGGCTCCGAGCCGCTCTTGCGCTTCGGCAAAGGCGATTGAGTCGAGCGTCTTCGTGCCTTCGTCCATCGACTGGACCATCAGTGCCTGGGTGCCGAGCGCCGACTTCGGATCCGCCGCCGACCCCGCATTGAAGGCCAGCGCGAGGGTGACCGTCGGTACGGCGTCTCGATGTGCGAAATAGACTTCGATCCCGTTGGACAATGTGGCGCGCTCAATGTCGGGGAAGTCGAGTTCAGGCGTCTCGGCAATGCTCGGTGCCTGCGAGCGGTCGGCGGCCGACCACGTGCTGAGTTGGCCGAGATCGCAATCGGGCTGCCCGCAGTAATAGGCCATCGCCATGGTATCGAGATCGGCGGCGGTGAAGGCACCGCCCCGGTTTTCGCCGCCAGCTGTGCGCGGCCCGGGCTGGAACTCGAGCTCGAACACTGGCCGCGTCAGCCATTTGCGCAACGCGGCGGTCACCTGCTCGGGCGTGGCTGCCGCGATCTGCTCGAGCTGCGTGCGATAGAAGCCGGGATCGCCGGTGTAGAGCTGCCCCTCAGCCAGAACGGGGGCTTTGCCGCCGAAGCCGCCAGTGGATTCGAGCTGGCGGATGACGCCCGCCGCCAGCGTGGTCTTGGCGCGCTGCAACTCGTCGGCGGTGGGACCCGTTCGAAGGAAATCGGCAATTTGCTCGTCGAGCGTCCTGGCGACGGCCACCGCATCTTCGCCGGGACGCACGTCGGCCTGGGCCAGGAAGAGACCGGCATCGGCAAGCTGCGAGATTCCCGCCGAAACCGATACTGCGATCGGATTGCGGCGCACCATCTCGTTGTCGAGGCGCGAGCTCGACAACCCGCCCAACACCGAGCCGCCTAGTGCCAGCAGCGTCGCTTCGGGCGAACGGGTGTCGGGCGTGGTCCACAGCCGGTAGAGGCGGGTTGTCGGAATAAGGTCGGTGGTGACCACTCGCTTAGGTTCGGGCAAGGTGGGGACGGTCACTTCGGGGTGGACGACGTCCGGGCCGCTCGGGATGTCGCCAAACCACTTGTCCACGAGTTTGCGCGCGGTCGAAGTGTCGATGTCGCCGGCCAGCACCAGCACCGCGTTGTTCGGACCGTAATGATCGCGGAACCAGGCGTGCACGTCCTCAAGCGTGGCGTTGTTCAAGTCTTCCATCGAGCCGATGGTCGAATGATGGTAAGGGTGGCCCTTCGGGAACAGGTTCTCGAAGATCTCATAGCGCAAGAGGCCGAACGGCTGGTTGTCGCCCTGGCGCTTCTCGTTCTGCACCACGCCGCGCTGGTTATCGAGCTTCTCCTGGGTCACCGCGCCCAGCAGATGCCCCATGCGGTCGCTTTCGAGGAACAGCGCCAGCTCCAGGGCGCCGGTCGGCACCGTTTGGAAGTAGTTGGTGCGGTCGGGATTGGTCGTGCCGTTGAAGTCGGTAGCGCCTGCGTCCTGCAGCGGTTCGAAGAAGTCGCCGGGTGAATTTTCCGAGCCGTTGAACATCAGGTGTTCGAACAAGTGCGCGAAGCCGGTCTTGCCCTTCGGCTCGTGCTTGGAGCCGACATCGTACCAGACCGAAACCGCCACCACCGGGGCTTTGCGATCCTCGTGCACGACCACCGTGAGCCCGTTTTCGAGCTCGAAGGTCTCGTAAGGAATGTCGATGGCCTGGACGAGCTCCGACAGTGGTGCGGGCTCTGCCTGGGCACGCGCGGTACTCGCGACTGCTGCCGGCTGAGCTGCGGCGACCGTGGCATAACCGGTCAGTATCAATGCAGTGAAGGGGAGGGCGGCGAGCAGGCGGCGCGATGTCTTCATCTGCATTCGATAGCACGCTCGCGTCGTGAATCCAGACCGGAGTCATGCGTTGGTCGATGCGGATAAGCCGTTCGTCCGCGCCGTCCTGGATGCTTGCGCGACGAGCCCCAAAGCCGCAAGCTGATCGGATCAACCAGGAGCCCCCGATGCTGCGCATCTCGATTTCACGCTTGCCGATACTCGCCATGAGCCTTGCACTCGCGCCGTTGGCTCATGCCCCCGCCGCCCATGCCCAGGCGGAACCGGTGATGGGGTCGGGAATCCCGCCGGGTACTCAGTCCAGTTCCAGCGCGCGTGAAGTCGGCTTTGCCACCACTGCGCCGGCGGACGCCGCTTTGGTCGTCGTGATGCAGGGAGCCTCGCCACCGCAAGGGGCGGGGTTGTCTGGAGCCGAAAGCACTGCAATCGCGGCAGCGATCGCCGCCGAGGGTTTCGAGGGGAAGGCTGACACCAAGCTGTCGCTGCGGGGTATCGGCGGCCGTCCGCGGATCTTGCTCGTCGGAGTCGGCGAGGAAGCGTCCGGCCTGGACTTCGCCAAGGCGGCTGGTGCGGCCGCGCAGGACCTCAAGGGTGAGAAGGCTCGCATCGCCATCGTCGGATTGCCGAACGCCGAAGCTGCAGCCGAGGCGGCGCTCGGCTATCAACTGGGCCAATACCGCTTCGACCGTTATAAGTCGCGCGGAGACGATCCTGCGCCGTCCCAACCCGTCACTATCGCTCTCGCAGACGCGGCAGCCGCACAATTGGCCTATGCGTCCCGTCAGGCCGGTGTCGCGGAGGGTGTGCGCTTCGTGCGTGATCTGATCAACGAACCCTCCAGCGTGATATACCCGGAGAGCTTCGTCGAGCGCACGCGTGAGGCATTCCGCGGGCTGCCCAAGGTCCAGATCGAGGTGCTCGACGAAGCGGCGATGCGGCGGCTCGGCATGGGCGCGCTGGTGGGCGTGGGGCAGGGCTCCCCCCGCGGATCACGGCTCATGGTGGTCACTTATCGCGGCGCTGGCGGTGCGCCGCTCGCGCTCGTCGGGAAAGGCATCACTTTTGACAGCGGCGGCCTGTCGATCAAGAGCGGCTCGGGCATGGAGCGGATGAAAGGCGACATGTCAGGGGCCGCCGCCGTGGTGGGGACTGCTCTGTCGCTCGCCCGGACCCAGGCTCCGGTCCATGTCGTGGCTGTCGCCGCACTGGCGGAGAACATGCCGGACGGCAATTCGCAGCGCCCCGGCGACGTGGTCCGGACAATGGGCGGCAAGACGATCGAGATACTCAACACCGATGCGGAAGGTCGGCTGGTGCTGGCCGATGCAGTCCAGTATGCGAAACAAAGCGACCCGTTCGCCATCGTCGATATCGCCACTCTGACCGGCTCGGCCTCGGCCGCACTGGGGCCGGAGTTCGCCGCGCTGTTCACCCGTGAAGACGCGATCGCCGAACGGATCGGTGCAGTGGCCGCGCGGGTTGGAGAGGCGGTCTGGCGGCTGCCGCTCCATCCTCGCTACGCGGAAGCGGTCAAGTCCTCGATCGCCGACGTGAAGAACTCCGGCAACAGCCCTGCCCCGGGTGCGAGCGCTGGGGCCCACTTCATCGAAGCCTTCATCGATGAAGACATGCCCTGGGCTCATATCGACATGGCGGGCACGATGTGGACGGAAAGCTCGTCGCCTCTGATCCCGGCCGGCCCGACCGGCTACGGCGTACGCTTGCTCGATGCGCTGGCGCGGGAATGGAGGTCGGCACAATGAGCGGCGATCAAGCACGCCCGCCGCTGCCGCCTTTCACGGCCGAAACCGCGGCGCAGAAAGTTCGCATGGCCGAGGATGCCTGGAACGGGCGCGACCCTGAACGTGTCTCGCTTGCTTACTCCGCCGAGAGCCGTTGGCGCAATCGGGCGGAGTTCTTCAACGGCAGGGCCGAGATCGTGGCTTTTCTGGAGCGCAAGTGGGCGCGCGAACTCGAATATCGGCTGATCAAGGAGCTATGGGCGTTTACCGATAACCGCATCGCGGTGCGCTTCGCCTACGAATGGCGCGACGATAGCGGCCACTGGTTCCGGTCGTATGGCAATGAGAACTGGGAATTCGACGAGCACGGGCTGATGCGCGCCCGTCATGCCAGCATCAACGACCTGCCGATCGACGAAGCCGAGCGGAAATTTCACTGGCCTCAAGGGCGGCGTCCTGACGACCACCCTTCCTTGTCGGAACTGGGGCTCTAACGCAGCGCGTGGCGCCGGCGGCGCATGTGAATTGAGAAGGCCTCCCCTCTTGTGTTGCTTAAAGGCAACACCACTTTAGGCGCAGTCATCAAGTGAGGGCATCCGATGAATCTCGAGAAGTTCACCGATCGCGCGAAAGGTTTCCTCCAGGCCGCTCAGACTGTCGCCATTCGGCTCAGTCATCAGCGGATCGCGCCCGAGCACCTGCTGAAAGCGCTGCTGGAGGATAGCGAGGGTATGGCCTCGGGCCTTCTCCAGCGGGCAGGCGGCGACGCGCGAGCGGCCGTGACGGCTGTCGATGCGGCTCTTGCGAAGATTCCGGCGGTGTCCGGTGGGGGCGCCCAAGCCACGCCGGGGCTAGACAACGATGCCGTGCGTGTTCTCGACCAAGCCGAGCAAGTGGCTGAAAAGGCGGGTGACAGCTACGTCACGGTCGAGCGCCTGCTTCTCGCCCTCGCCTTGGCGACGACCACCGCCGCCGGCCAGGCACTGAAGAGCGCGGGCATCACGCCGGAGGGCCTGAACAGTGCAATCGAAGCGCTGCGCGGAGGGCGCCGCGCCGACAGCGCGAGCGCCGAGAACGCTTATGACGCGATGAAGAAGTACACTCGCGACCTCACTCAGGCCGCGCGCGACGGCAAGCTCGATCCGGTGATCGGCCGCGACGAGGAAATCCGCCGCACCATCCAGATCCTGGCTCGCCGGACCAAGAACAACCCGGTGTTGATCGGCGAGCCTGGCACCGGCAAGACCGCCGTCGTCGAAGGCCTCGCGCTGCGCATCGCCAATGGCGACGTGCCCGACAGCCTGAA
>CAYTPY010000088.1:0-8362 GCA_964439725.1 uncultured Erythrobacter sp.
TGGTGGGCGCCAACGCCGCCAAGCTCTACGGCCTCGACCTCAGCCAGGCGACCGTGAAGGCGACGCTGCGGATCCGGGGACAACGGGCGGCCGCCTAGGCCGGAACCCTCCAGCCGATTGAACCTTAACCAGAAACATCTCTGTCTTAAGGAAGCCCATGGCCGAAACCCTCGACGCAGCCCTGCCCAACGAAATACAGCTCAGAGCCGACCGGGTGCTGGAAAAAGCGTGCGATCTGGAACTGATGCTCGCCACCGCCGAGAGCTGTACCGGCGGTCTCCTGGCCGCGTTGCTTACCGACGTGCCCGGTTGCAGCCACGCTTTTGAGCGCGGGTTCGTGGTCTACACCAAGGAAGCCAAGGCGCAGATGCTCGACATCGAGCCGGACAAGATCGACCGCCTCGGCGCGGTCAGCAAGGAGATCGCCATCGACATGGCCCAGGGGGCTCTGCGCCGCTCCGAGGCCGATATCGCCGTGTCCATCACCGGATTCGCCGGGCCGGGCAAAGCGGGCGAGGAGGAAGGGCTTGTTCATTTCGCCTGCGCCCGCAAGAACGGTGCCACAGACCATCGCGCGGAGCGTTTCGGCAAGATCGGCCGGCAAGGCGTGCGCGTCGCCTCGCTCGAAGTGGCGCTGGAAATGATCGAGGAGGCGCTGAAAGCGTGAGCGACACTACGAACCCGTTCTTCGATATCCACACCCACGGTTTCGTAAGAGCAGCCGCCAGCACGCCTCAGGTCCGCACGGCGGACGTCTCGTTCAACCGCGATGCGATCGTCGCCGAAGCCCGCCGCGCTGATGCCGCGCACGTCGATCTGCTGGTCTATCCGGAGCTGTGCGTCTCGTCCTACGCGATTGACGACCTGCTGATGCAATCGGCGCTGCTCGACGCGGTCGAGGCGGCCATCGGCGAAATCGTCGCCGCCAGTGCCGGGCTCTCGCCGGTCCTGCTGATCGGTGCGCCGCTGCGCAAGGACGGGCGCATCTACAACTGTGCCCTGGCGATCGCGGACGGCAAGCTGCTGGGCGCAGTCCCTAAGAGCTACCTGCCGAATTACCGCGAGTTCTACGAGAAGCGCTGGTTCGCTTCCGGTATGAACATCGCCGGCCAATACATCTGCATCGGCGATGAAGACGTGCCGTTCGGCGTCGACCTGCTGTTCAGCTCCAACCAGCTTCCCGGTTTCAAGCTCGGCATCGAGATCTGCGAAGACTTCTGGGCGCCGAATCCGCCATCGACCGCCGCCGCGCTCGCCGGCGCCACGATCCTGGCCAATCTGTCGGCTTCCAACATCGTCATCGGCAAGGCCGACGAGCGCCATCTCCTTTGCCGCGCGCAATCTTCGCGAACCGCCAGTGCCTATATCTATTCGGCCGCGGGTCACGGCGAGAGCACGACCGATCTCGCCTGGGACGGGCAAGGGATGATCTACGAGCTCGGCGGTCTCCTTGCCGAAAGCTCACGCTTTTCCCTCCATCCCGAGCTGACGATCGCTGACATCGATACCAACCGGATCATCGGCGACCGCCAACGCCTGCCGACCTTCAACGACGCCGCCGAAGCCGCCGGCCGCCCGGAAGAGGCGTTCCGCGTCATCGCCTTCGATCACAAACCGGCCGCCGGCGACATCGGCCTGATCCGTCAGGTCCGCCGCTTCCCCTTCGTGCCGAACCGCCTGGATAAACTCGACGACGATTGCTTTGAGGCGTTCAACATCCAGGTCGACGGCCTGATGCGGCGCTTCGAACAAACCAGCGGCAGTTCGATGGTGATCGGGGTTTCGGGCGGACTGGACTCAACTCACGCGCTGATCGTCGCCGCCAAGGTCTGCGACCGGCTGGGGCTGCCGCGCACGACGATCCGCGGCTACACAATGCCCGGCTTCGGCACCACGGAAGGCACGAAGTCGAACGCCTGGAAGCTGATGAACGCGCTCGGCATCACCGCCGAAGAGATCGACATCCGCCCCACAGCGCGCACGATGCTGGAGAACATCGGCCACCCGTTCGGGCGCGGCGAGCCGGTCTACGACGTGACTTTCGAGAACGTTCAGGCGGGCCTGCGCACCGATTACCTGTTCCGGCTTGCCGGCCAGCACGGCGGCTTCGTGATCGGCACCGGCGATCTGTCCGAAGTGGCGCTCGGCTGGAGCACCTACGGCGTCGGCGACCAGATGAGCCACTACAACGTCAACTCCGGGGTGCCGAAGACTCTGATCCAATACCTGATCCGCTGGGCCACCCGCACCGACCAGTTCGACACAGAGACCGACGCCGTGCTCGAAGCAATCCTCGATCAGGAGATCAGTCCCGAACTCGTGCCGGTCGGGGAAGATGGCGAAGTCCAGAGCACCGAGCAGAAGATCGGTCCCTACGAGCTCAACGACTTCTTTCTGCATCACATCGTGCGGTTCGGCCTGCGTCCCTCGCAGGTGGCCTTCCTCGCCTGGCATGCCTGGCGCGACAGGACGCGAGGTTCCTGGCCGGCAGAGTTCCCGGACGCGAACAAGAACGAATACGATCTTGCCACGATCAAGCGCTGGCTAGAAAGCTTCCTGCAGCGCTTCTTCGGCTTCAGCCAGTTCAAGCGCAGCGCGATTCCCAACGGCCCCAAAGTCTCCACCGCCGGCGCGCTCAGCCCCCGCGGCGATTGGCGGGCGCCGAGCGATTCCGTCGCAAGCGTCTGGCTCGACGAGCTTCGCGCCAACGTACCGGACTGATCGGAGCGCGCCGCTCACATCGGCGCGCTCCGAGTAGTGTCAGAACGTCTGGCTCAGTGCGAGCGAGAAGCGCCAGTCCTGCGGCGCCTGGATGCCGTTGAGGTTCTGGTAGATCG
Organism: uncultured Erythrobacter sp.; assembly: GCA_964439725.1. Classification (GTDB taxonomy): domain Bacteria; phylum Pseudomonadota; class Alphaproteobacteria; order Sphingomonadales; family Sphingomonadaceae; genus Croceibacterium_A. Next base: position 2,838 of record CAYTPY010000088.1, read on the forward strand.
GCACCGCGATCTCCGCGCCGAGCTGCGGCCGCTGTGCCCTGGCCACCGGCAGTAGCCAGTTGAGCCCCAGGCCGGCCGTTACCATGTCGCCGCCGTAGTTCTCCTGCCGGTCGGGCGGCGAGGAGTGATGGTGCGGCCCGTTGTAGTGCCCCTGCACTTGCCCCTCGTGCACGTACTCGAGGCGGGCCGTGGCACCGACCGCGCTGCCCAGGAGATAGCTCAGCCAGCCCGTCGCCCGCGCCTTGTCGCCGAATGCAAAGCCGGAAGCATTGCTCTCGTCGGTCTTCCAGCGATACGACGCCTGCGCGCCCCAACCAAGCCCGCCGGCGCGGCCGCTCACCGTAAGGGATGGCTCGAGGTCCCAGGTGCCGCCACCCGGCTGCATGCCGTAGTGGACGAAAGTGTCGTCGGCATTCCTCTTCTCGACCGATCCCGTCGGAATCCACGCTCCCAGCGTCGCATGCGCCGACAGTCCGGACCCGCGCGCCAGGCGATAGGAGGCTGAAACGAGCGTATCGCCGAACCCTTCGGCTCCGTGGCTATGGACTTCTCCGAACGGCATCGCGTGCTCGCCGCCATGGCCGTCGTGCCCGCCGTGCCCTCCGCCCATGCCGGCGTCGGGATCGATCCCGACCATCCCCATCCGGTGCCACATGTAGTGCGGCATCAGCATCAGCGTGATGTTCTCGGTCGGCGCGTACATCAGGTCGAGCATGACCATGTCCATGGTCATCGACTGGGTGCGCACCGAATAGCCGGCGGCGACGATCGCGGGGTCGGCAATATCGTCGGTCCCGCTCTGGTTGGTCCCGCCGTAGCGGAACCGCTCGAAGCGCAAGCCGACCATTGCCTCGCCGCTTTCGTGCATGTGGTCGTTCATCATCCCGGCGGAGGGGAGAAGCAGCGGCGATTGCACGGTGATTTCCGGTCCGTCCTGTGCAGCCGCCGGCATGGTGCAAGCCAGCAGCGCCAGCGCGGTACCTGTGTAGAGATTCCTCATGAATTCCATCCTGTCTGAATACGCTTGGTGCCGGATGTTCCGGCGGCGGTTCAGGCAGTCGGAGGCGGCCCTCGTACAGGCGGGAGAAGGACTTCCGCACCGACGGCGCCGACGATGCGGGAAGGTCCAGGATAGTGGGCCGCGCCCAGCGCAAGCGTCGGAACCTCAAGCGCGGGTCCAGGCGGCAGCGCCGGCGTTCCGATCCCTGCGAAGGCGCAAGGGGGGTCGGCGCGCGCTTCTTCCGGCGCCGGGGCGCTCTTGCCAGCCGGGATCGCCCAGTGCCCTTCGGACCCGCAAATCGCGACCGTGATGGTGCTGTCGGCCGCGCGCTCGGGCATGTAGCCCTGCGGCACGAACGCGCGCACGAACAGCGCCGCGGCCAGCAGGACCCACAGGAACGGGCGGAAGGCGTTCGTCACGGCTCCGCGCCTTACGGGCGCGGCCCGGGCGGCACAAGCGCGCTAGAGCTTCATCGCCCGCAGCCGCAGCGAGTTACCGATCACCGCCACCGAGCTCAGCGCCATCGCCGCACCGGCGATCATCGGACTGAGCAGCAATCCGGTCCAAGGATAGAGCACGCCCGCCGCGATCGGGATCCCCGCCCCGTTGAACACGAACGAGAAGAACAGGTTCTGGCGGATGTTGCGCATCGTCGCCTTGCTCAACCGCCGCGCCCGGACGATGCCGGAAAGGTCGCCCTTCACCAGCGTCACTCCGGCGCTTTCCATCGCCACATCGGTGCCGGTGCCCATCGCGATGCCGACGTCCGCCGCCGCCAGCGCGGGCGCGTCGTTGATGCCGTCGCCGGCCATCGCCACGCGGCGCCCTTCGCCTTTCAGCCGCTCGACCACCGCCTGCTTCTGCTCGGGCAGCACGTCGGCCATGACTTCGTCGATGCCGACCTGACGCGCCACCGCTTCGGCGGTGCGGCGGTTGTCGCCGGTGAGCATGACGACGTGAATGCCGTCGCGGCGAAGGGCGGCGATCGCATCGACCGCGCTGTCCTTGATCGGATCGGCCACGACCAAGAGCCCGGCGAGCGCGCCGTCGACGGCCGCGAACATCACGCCCTGCCCCTCGCTCCTCCGCTCGTCCGCGGCCGAGACCAACAGCTGAGGGTCGACGCCAGCCTGCTCCATCAGCGCGGCGTTTCCGAGCGCCACCGGGCGCCCCTCCACCGTCCCGCTCACGCCCCTGCCGGTGTGCGAAGCGAAATCGGCCGACGGCGGGATCGCGACGCCCTGCTCTTCGGCGCCGGAGACGATCGCCTCCGCCAGCGGATGCTCGCTCCCCCGCTCCAGCGAGGCGGCGAGGCGCAGCACGTCGTCTTCGGCAAAGCCTTCGGCCGCCAGCACTTCGATCAGCTTCGGCCGTCCCAGCGTCAAAGTGCCGGTCTTGTCGACCACCAGCGTGTCGATCTTTTCGGTGACTTCCAGCGCCTCGGCGTTCTTGACCAGCACGCCCGCGCTGGCGCCCCGCCCGGTTCCGACCATGATCGACATCGGCGTCGCAAGCCCGAGCGCGCAGGGACACGCGATGATCAGCACCGAAACGGCAGCGACCAGCGCGTGGCTGAGGCGCGGGTCCGGCCCCAGCACCATCCACGCGGCGAAGGTCAGCACCGCCACGATCAGCACGGCCGGCACGAACCAGCCCGAGACCTTGTCCGCCACCGCCTGGATCGGCGCCCGCGAGCGCTGCGCCTGCGCGACCATGTTGACGATCTGCGACAGCATCGTGTCGCGCCCGACGCGCTCCGCCCGCATCAGCAGCGATCCGGTGCCGTTGACCGTCGCGCCGGTGACCTTGTCACCGATCGTCTTTTCGACCGGCACCGGCTCGCCGGAGATCATCGCTTCATCGACCGAGGAGCGGCCCTCGGTCACCACTCCGTCGACCGGCACCTTCTCGCCCGGCCTCACCCGCAGCACGTCGCCGACGGCGATATGCTCGAGCGGCACGTCCTCTTCGGCGCCATCGGCTGCCACGCGCCGCGCGGTCTTGGGCGCGAGGCCGAGCAGCGCCCGGATCGCCCGGCCGGTGGCCGAACGCGCCCGCAGTTCGAGCACCTGGCCGAGCAGCACCAGCGTCGTGATCACCGCGGCCGCTTCGAAATAGACCGGCACCATCCCGTCCATCGTCCGCGCCGCGGGCGGGAACAGGCCCGGCAGCAGGAGCGCAGCCACGCTGAAGGCGTAAGCCGCCCCCACCCCGATCGCGATCAGCGTGAACATGTTGAAGTGGCGCGTCTTTAGCGAAGCCCAGCCGCGCGCGAAGAACGGAGCCGCGCCCCACAGCACTACCACGCTGGCCAGCGCCAGTTGCACCCAGACCGAAACGTTCATCGGCAGCGGCTGCCAGCCCAGGAAATCTCCGCCCATCGCCAGCGCGAAGACCGGCAGCGTGAACGCCGCGCTGATCCAGAACCGGCGCGTCATGTCCACCAGCTCCGGGTTGGGGCCTTCGTCGAGCGATGGCTCCATCGGCTCCAACGCCATGCCGCAGATCGGACAGGCGCCGGGCTCCTCGCGCACGATCTCCGGGTCCATCGGGCAAGTCCACAGCGTGCCCGCCGGCATCTCCTCCGGCGGCGCCGAAGGATTCAAGTAGCGCTCGGGATCAGTCTCGAACTTCTCGGCGCAGCCTGGCCTGCAGAAGTAGTAGGTCTCGTCGTCATGCTCGCGCGTGTGTTTCGCGGTGGAGATATCGACATCCATGCCGCAAACCGGGTCTTTGGCCACGCCCGCACTTCCTTCAGGATCGTGGTGATGATGCTTGTGGAAATCGGTCATGATCAGCGTCCCAGCGTCAGCTTGGCAAACAACGTGTAACCCATCGGATCGTCGCCGTAGAATGCGTCGAGAGCGTCGGGCTTGATGAAAGTGGCCGCACTGCCGCCCAGCGAGAGGCCGAAGGGCCCGAGCGGCAAGGTATAGGCATAGCCGGCCTGGACCTTGCTCACGCGGAAGGCCACGTCGTGCAGCGGGTGCGCGTGATCGGGGAAGAGCTCGTCGTTGGCGACGTTCTCGAACCGGGCGAACAGCGTGTGGCGCTCGCTCACGTCCCAGTTCGCTTCCGCCAGCCACGCGGTCAGCGTGTCGCCCGGCACCCGGTTCTTGGCCGAGAACGCCGCCGTCGCGGCAAGACCGTTGCCCGAATTGTAGTGCACGCTCGCCGTGGTCCTCGCCTCGTCCACGCCCGGATGGGCCGCTTCGGGCTCGTCGATGCGCCCGTGGCTCACTTGCAGCGCCCAGTTCGGCGAAGGGGTCAGCGTCCCGCGCACGCTCCAGCTGTCGAGCCGCGGGGTCTCGATGTCCCAGCGGTCCTCATCCGGCTCCTCGCCGCGGAACGCCGAGGCTTCGATCTGCCACAAGGAACTGGCCACGCCGGCCGTCACCACCCCGTAGGTGATGTGCGTGGAATCGAACCAGTGGTGGGTGATCGGCGCTTCCGGGTTCAGCCTGGCCGAAGCGCGGTGCATGAACGCGGGCGGCCCCAAGGCGGGTTCACCTACCGGCCCGCCATAGAGAAACGCGGTGGTGCCCTCGGCGATGTCCACGTCCACTCGCGCCGCCAGCTCCATGAACAGGTCGTGCGGATGCTGGCGGTCGACCAGCGGCTCGCCGCCCGCGGTCTCTCCGGTAGCAAACAGGTTCGGATAGCCGCGGTTGTTCATCAGCGGCTCGGCGCTGATCATGGCCTTGAGCTGCAGCCGCCCGCCTTCGAATTCGCGCTCGGCCATCAGCATCGCCATCGACTGGACGTAGAGCTTGTCGTCGCCGCGCGGGCCGGTCTGCTCGGTATACACGCCCCAGGCATAGCCGTGCGCCATGCCGTTCCACCCACCGCCGAGATCGAAGTGCAGGCCCGGCATCATGCCTTCGGCCTGCGGCAGGCGCGCCGTGCCCGAGGCTTCGACGGGGCCGCTTGTCCGCGCATGCACAGCGCCGTGCCCCATCGCGGCGTGGTCGACCACTTCGGCCGACATCGGGTGCGTGTGGTGCGCGCCCTGGTCCTGCGCGAGGGCCGGGGATGCCCAGACGGCCGGCAGCGCTGCGGCGGCTAGCAGGAGAAGCGGTTTCATCGTGGTCGAGTCTTTCGGTCTGGCCGAGCCTGGCGACTCATCTTATACCTTCCGTACCATGGTACGGAGTCAAGCATGACGGCGATGACCATCTCGCAGCTCGCCCGCAGCGCCGAAGTGGGAGTGGAGACGGTGCGTTACTACCAGCGCCGCGGCCTGCTGTCCGACCCGCGCCCCCAGAAGACCGGGCGCTCCGGCATCCGCCATTACGATGAGGATGACTTGCGCCGGCTGCGTTTCGTCCGCTCCGCGCAGACCGCCGGCTTCACGCTTGAGGAGATCGCCGAGCTGCTACGGCTCGACGCCACTAACGACCGGCCCCGGGCGCGCGAGATGGCGACGGCACGGATCGCTGCGCTCGATGCCAAGATCGCGGCGCTGGAGCGGGCGCGCCAATCGCTGTCGAAGCTTGCTCGCGAATGCGCCTCCGGTGCCAAGGGT
>CAYTPY010000089.1:0-3293 GCA_964439725.1 uncultured Erythrobacter sp.
GGGGTGCCGATGATGGCCAGCGCCAGTATGCTGGCCGTGCTTCCCAGCCGCAGCCGCGGGCTGCCCTGTTTCGTTCCGAAATCCTGCATCGATCTCTCCCTTCCGCGCGCCGCGGCCGTCCACCTCGCCTGTGGGGTGAGCGTGTCCCATGCGGGCGCTGCGCCAGGGTGATTGGCAGTGCGGGAAGGCGAAAACTTATCCCGGAAGGTAGCACTTCATGCCGAAACCGGCTCTGCCGCCGCGCGGCGGCGGGCGGTCAGGCGAAGTAGAGACGCAGTGCAGCGCGATCGATCTCGGCACGCATTGCCGGATCGGGAATCCAGCGCCGGTAGCTGGCAATGACGTCGGCATAGCGGATGCGCTTCTCGTAGCCGACGAACGGGGCATCGCTGCCCCACAGCAGGCGATCACAGCCGACTTGTCGCACCAGTTCGGCGGCGACGGTGGCGGCGAGGCTTTCGAGATCGCCATTGGGATCGTCGCGCCAGGCGGCGGTGCCCGGGAGGCGGAAACCGCCGGACATCTTGATCCAGGTGCGCCCGCCCTCGACCGCCGTCAGCATAGCCTGGAAGCCGTCGCAGTTGAGCGGGTCGGCCGGATCGGGGTGGCCGAAGTGGTCGATCACCACGTCGACGCCGCTTTCGAGCAGAGCGTCGAGCACCGGGCGGAGCTGCTGCCCTTCGATCGCGACGTGGACGTGCCAGCCGAGATCGCGCACCCGGCGGAACAGCAGGCGGTATTCGTCGCCGCGGAAATCGGGCAGGCGTTCGAGGCGGGCGAGCTGCAGGCGGATACCGACGACGCCGTCCGCCTGCATGCGCTCGAGCGTGTAGCGGTCGATCGTCGGCGGCACGATCGCGGTGCCGCGCAGCCGCGGATTGCGGCGCAGCTGCGCGATCATGTAGTCGTTGTAGTAGCCGGTGATGCTGAGCCCCGAGATGACGCCGAAGTGGACGCCGTGGCGGTCCATCTCGGCCACGAGATCATCGGCGGTGAACGCATAGTCGGGCTCGATCCAGGCGCCGCAGGCGACCGGCATGTCGGGCAGGAAGATGTGCGCGTGGCAATCGACCAGCGGGCCCGCGGTCCCTTCGGCGGGTGTGCCGTTCCCCCCTTGCCTGCTCATCGTTCGCGCTGCGCCTTATCGCGGATAGTCATCGGCGTTGAGCACCCAGCCCGGCATGTCCGAGAAATCGGCGCGCGGCGGGGCGAAGATGTCGACCAGCAGGTTGACGCCTGGGTCGACCGCTGCCGAGGTGTGGACCACCCGCGGCGGGATCACGCATAGCGACGGCGTGCCGCAGGCTTCGTGCTCGTCCTCGCGCCAGTCGGCCTTGTTGGCGGTCCACGGCCAGCGCAAGTGGTGCTCGTAGACGCCGCCGATCGCCAGCGAGCCTTGCTCGAAATCGTCGTGATGGTGCGGGCTGAGCTTGGCCGGATCGCGCGGCCCGTGCTGCGGCGGGAAGACGTTGACCATGAAAGTGGTGCAGCGGAAGATCTTGCCGAAGCGGCCTTCCTGGTCGGGCACGTCGAGGCTGTAGCTGCGGATGCGATATTCATCCGGAGGGGCCGGCCAGGGCTGGAACGGCGGCACTTGCGGGTGCGGGCCTGCGTAAGTGGCGGCGTTCGAGGCTTTGTCGGCCAGGTCCCGCGACTGGGCGGAGATCAGCCGGATCACGCGGCCGGGGCGGGTGACGACCACCCGGCTGTCGCCCGGCGGGATCATGGTGATGGTGAAGCCTTCGACCGCCTGGGTCTCTGCGCCGGCAGTGACTTCCGCGGCGGTATCGGCATCGGGCAGCAGCAGGACATATTCGTCAACCTGCCCTTGCCGTTCGAACACCGCGCCTGCTTCGGCATCGGAATAGGCGACGACGAAGTTCTGCCCGCGCGCGTACCAGGTGCGATGGCCGGGGCCGGTTTCCTGCGGTTCGCTGTCGTAGAAGCGGGCGTACGTCGAGCAGCCGAACGCCGATGAGGCGACGGAGCCGCCGCCGGCAGTGGCAAGACGGGAGCGGGGATCGTCGGATTCGTACAAGGCGGGCTTACTCCGTTTCCGCCGGGCGCCGTCCGTCGGACCAGGCGAGATAAGTGGCGGGACGGCGCCCGCTGACCGGATTGGCGAAGTGGAAGCCCATCGGCGCGACTTCCGGGAACGGCGCGAAGGTCACACCGCGTAGCGGCGCGTCGGGCGGGTACTTGGCGACGTCCTCGGGGCGCGGGGCGAAGCGCGAGCTGGCGGCCGGATCGATCCCCGCCCAGCCGTTCACGTAGTCGCCGAGCCAGACGTAATCGAGATCCATGCCGTGGATCTTCCAGACGCCGTTCTCGAGCACCGCCTGGTTCTCGTAAATGCCGGAAATCCATGAGCCCGGCGTCTCGTACGCGGAATTGAACTGGAACAGGCGCAAGCGGATATTGGCGCGGGTGCCATCGGCAGATGGGCTGACGTAGGGTTGGGTCTTCTGGTGGATCGCCATGTTCGGACCGGTTCGACCGCGGTTGCCGTAGCGGTTGAACAGCGAGCCGCGCACCCGCTCGCGTCCGATGTAGGTGCCGATGTAGGACAGCTCCTTCCATCCGTCGGTCGAGAACAAGTCGGCGGTACCGTCCCAGTCGAACTCGTCGATGTAATAGCCGTAGGCGTTGGAAACGTTCTCGGAGCCGTCGAACGCCTCGGCTTGGGCAAGCAGTGTGGCGGCATCGCCGCTGGCGGCGAAGCTGGGGGTGGAGAATACAGCTGGGCTGGCTTCGAGCCGCGGCGCCGCTTCGGCGTGGATGGCGCCGGGCACGACCCAGCCATCGGCATAGGAGGCGTGCATGCGCGGGAAGCGGCGCAGAGCGGCGATACGCCACAAGCCATCTTCTCCGCGGGCGAGCTCGAACTCCTGCACGGTCGCCGACCAGAAGGTATCGCCGCGGTGCCGGCCGGTCATACCGACTTCGACGTTGCGCAGCCGGGCACTGCGACCATCGGGAGCGATCGTCACGACCGGCATCAGCTGCGGGCGGTCGTTGAGCTCGCCCGCGTCGAGCTCGGGTTCGCCGAAGGTACGCAGCCCGGTCAGCACGCCATCGCGACCCGACCAGCGCCCCGTTCCCGCGATTTCCAGCGTCCCGTCGGCCGTGAACAGGTCGGCGATGTCCTGGTGCATCTGCCGGTCGAGGTAGAAACCGTAGGCGGCAACCAGGTTTTGAACGAGGTTGGAAGCGAGCGTCAGCTCGGCTCCAGCCGCCAGCGCGGCGCCCGACGGCACATCGCTGCGGCGACCGCGCGGCACCGGAGTGCCAGC
>CAYTPY010000089.1:3393-8225 GCA_964439725.1 uncultured Erythrobacter sp.
TGCGGCCGTCGGGGGAAAGCGTCAGCACCGGCGTCAGGAACAGACGCAAGTTGAGGCGGTCAGCAGCCAGCCCGTCCTGCCCTGCACCCATCGTCTCGCGCAGGAAAGCCTCGAGCGCGCCGCCGCCTTCGACAGTGCGCTCCCCATCGGTCCAGACACCGGCAGCGGTGAACAGGCGCGCCATGTCGCCCCAGCGCCCGGCTTCGGCATAGTGGCCCCAGAGATGCTGGAGCTGCCGGATCTCGCGCAGAGAGCGCAAATCCTCCAGCCGCGCCGCGAGCTCGGCCTCGCCATAGCTGACCGGCGTCGCCGCGAAACCCGGTGCACCCGCACAGCCGGCGAGCACAGCGGCCCCTGCCGCCAACAGGACCGCACGGCGGCTGAACTGCCCGCCAGTCATTGCGTTCATCGCCCCTCTCCCACGGGCGCCGGACCTTTTTCCGCCGCTGCGTGCGACCCGGCGTATCCGGCACCTTGCGCTGCGGCAATTTGCATGGCGCCGAAATGCCGCAGCGGGAAACAATCGCTTCCGGACCGTGCAAGTGCGCCCGTCATGCGCGGACTTCCGCGCAGATCGTCCGCGCGGCCTTGCCAAAGATCGTCGCATCGTTGCTGACCATGACCAGCGAGTAGCCGAACGCCAGGTATTCGCGTGCTTCCTCCACACTGGCGGCAGCAATACCGCTGGCCTTGCCGGCTTCCTGAGCGGCGGCCGCCACCGCCTTGACCATATCGCGCGTCTCGGGATCGTCGGCGCGCCGCCCGCTCGACAGGAAGAGGTCGCCGAGGCCGACGAACACCCCGGTGACTGTCTCTACGCCGAGGAAGCGTTCGGCCTGTTGCAAGGCCTCCCAGCTTTCGAGCTGGACCATCCGGAGGCAGCTGTCACCGCGCGCGAGGTAATCGGCCAAGGGTAGCAGGCCCCACTTGCCGGCGCGCGAGGTGGCCCCCAGCCCGCGCGTCCCGCGCGGCGCGAAGACCATGGCGCGGGTGATGCGCTCTGCGGTCTCGAGATCGGATATGTGCGGGACCAATAGGCCATCGGCACCACCATCGAGCAGCCGCTGAATCTGAGCGCCCGAGCGGTCGGAGAGCCGCACCAGAGCCGCCATTCCGGCCGCCTGCGCCGCCGCGATCAGGCGATAGGCGGTTTCCATGCCGAGCGGCGCGTGCTCCAGATCGACCACGACAAAATCGAAGCCGGCATGCCCCAGCATCTCTACCGTCTCGAGCGACGGGATCTTCACCCAGGTGCCGAGTAGCCCCTGCGCCTGGCGCGGCGGGTAGCCGAACGCGATCATACCGTTGTCACTCCCTCAGCCCTCGCCTGCGCTTGTACACGGGTGAAGCCCAAGACGAAGCGCAGGCGACGGGCGCCAGTTGACCGGCACGGCAGCAAAACTTTGCCGAACGCGCGAACGGGCGGCTCACCGCTTCGCCGACGTTTCCACTGCGGCTCGGCGCGCTATGCGGAGCCGATGAGCCCACATTCCGGCGCGACGATCATCACCTATGGCGGCAAGACGCCGCGCATCCACGAAAGCGCCTTCATTGCGCCCGGTGCGCGGCTGATCGGAGACGTCGAGATCGGGCCGCAGGCTAGCGTTTGGTACAACTGCGTGTTGCGGGGCGATCTCAACCGGATCGTCATCGGCGCACGCAGCAACGTGCAGGACGGCACGGTCATCCACGTCGAAGACGGCGCCGCGGGCGAGCCGGGCCTGCCAACGCTGATCGGCGAGGACGCGCTGATCGGTCACATGGCGGTCCTGCATGGCTGCGTGGTCGAGGATCGCGGCTTCGTCGGCATGGGCTCGATCATGATGGACGGCAGCCGGATCGCCTCGGAAGGCATGCTCGCTGCCGGGGCGCTTCTGTCGCCAGGAAAGGTGCTGCCTTCAGGAGAGCTGTGGGCCGGACGCCCTGCGCGGCCGGTACGCAGTCTCACTCCGGAACAACGTGAGCAGATGAGACTGCAGACAGCCAAGTACCTCACGCTGGCCGAGGCGCATCGCGGGGCGCTCGTCGATTAGCCCAGCTGCGGGGCGTTCGGCCGCTTCGCGCGTTGCTGGTTTCATGCTGGTGTTCCTCGATTTCGAAGCCTCGTCCTTGTCGGAGCGGAGCTATCCGGTCGAAGTCGGCTGGGTGTTCGAAGACGGCCAGGAAGAGGACCATCTGATCCGCCCGCCACCCGCCTGGACGGACTGGGATCCGTCAGCCGAAGCCATCCATCGGATCGGCCGCGAAGAGCTTCTCGCGCGAGGCCGCGATCATACCAAGGTCGCGCAGCGGATGGTCGAAGTACTGACGGGTCACGATCTCTGCGCCAGCGCCCCTTCCTGGGACGGCAAATGGCTGAGCGCGTTGCTGCGAGCCGCCGGCCTTCCGCGCCATACCTTGCGGCTGCGCGGCAGCGACGAGGTTCTCGACGAAGCGGTCCGGCCGATCCTGGCTGCGGTGCTGCCATCATCCGAGTTAGACGCGGCCGTAGCTGGCTTGCTGGCGCGCAACAAGATTCAGCAGCCGAACCCGGCCCACCGCGCGCTGGCGGATGCGCGGCAAGAGCGCGAGCGATGGGTAGCGGTTCGCGAGGCAGCCAAGGACCTGGCAGTACGATCGCGTGTCGCGCATACGCCCGGCCGGGGCTGATGGTGCGACTAGTCGGAGCGCGTCGCCGCGTTCGGGTTGTCCTTGCCCTCGATGCCGCGGGAACCGAGCTGATGCGAGCCATGGTAGCCCTTGTCGGATTGCCCGCCCTCGAAGTCCTTCTTCGGTTTCTTGCCCGTGTGAGGGTTGGGATAGGGCCCCCCACCGCTGTCGCCGCCGCCGCCTCGCCCCCCGTTTTCGGTTCCGTCGGGTGTGCCGGCAAGATTGTCGTCCGGCATGGCCTGTGTCTGCTGCTTGTCGCTCATGCACTTGCTCCGGCAACGGCCTCCGACAATCCGATCGCCGGAGGCTTTGCAGTGCCGCCGCGGCACTGAGAATAAACGAGCAACGGAAGCCACTGCCGCTCGTTCCGCGGAACGGATTGCTTTGAGAAGTCGTTCGATAGACTCAGCCGGCATGCGCCGGCGCCCAACTACCGGCGGAGGCAGAGCTTGCGACAGGAAATGAAATGGATCTGGGCCTTCTTTGGTCTGGGCGCACTGCTCATCATCCTGGGCTTCATCGGCTCGGCGAGCCAAGGGTCCCTGAATGCGGGCGACGCGGCAGGGCGCAGCGGCTTGGACCCTCTGTTTCAGATCGCCTACCCGCTCGGCGTCGTCCTGATTGGCGCGGGGCTCGTCTATTGGCTGAGCAAGCGCTTTCGCAAGTAGCGGAAGCGGACCGTATTGGCCGCGGGCCATGCGGCGCTTATGGGCGCTGTATCGATGGCCACCGCGCAGCCTCCTACCGTTAGTCGCCCCCAACAGCTTTCCGCGGTCCTAGGCAGGCTGTGGGACCGAGACTTGATGCCGCGGCCCAACCTGTTCCAAGTTTCCGTGCGGGCGGCAGCTGTCAGCCGCTCGGACGGCAAGCACGCGCCTTGGCACGCAGCCCTGGAGCAACTGATCGCCAGCCTTTCCGAAGAGGCTGAGCTCAACGAGCTCGGCCTGACCTTCGCTTACGTGCAGCTCAACGCGCTCCTGAAACAGCGCGAGCAAGCAACCGCGCTATGGCAGCGGAGACCGGAGATCCTCGAGCTGCCGATCGAGGCGCCGATCGTCGTTCTGGGTCAAATGCGATCGGGAACGACGCGGCTGCAGCGCTTGCTCGGATGCGATCCGCGGCTGGCACACACGCGGTTCTACGAAGTGATGAACCCCGTCGCGCCCTTTCCCGATACCCGCATCGTCAAAAGTTGGGCGCAGCTGAGGTTGCTGGGATACCTCAATCCAGAGGTGCAGGCCGTTCATCCCACCTCCGCCACGGCGGTAGAGGAAGCGTTCGGATTGCACAGCTTCTCGTTCTGCGGCGCGCAGTTGGAGGCGCAGTGGCGGGTGCCCGGTTTCGCGCGATACTGGGAAGCGCAGGACAAGACGTGGGTTTATCGCGAGTTCCGCCAGCTTCTCCAGACGATTGCCTGGCAACGCCGCGAGGCCGCGAAGCCGTGGGTGCTTAAAGCACCGCAGTTCATGGAGGACCTAGAGCCGCTGCTGGAGATCTTTCCGGATGCCCGGCTGGTGTGCCTGCACCGCGAGCCGAGCGACGTGGTGGCATCATCAGCCTCGCTGGTGTGGAACCAGATGAAGCTGCAATCGAACACGGCCGACCGGCACTGGATCGGCGCGGAGTGGCTGCACAAGACGGCGCGCCGCGAACGCATCTGCGCTTCGGTGCGCGCCGCACGGCCCGACGTGCCGCAGATCGATACGGAGTTCGGCGCGATGAACCGCGACTGGCGCGGCGAGATGCGGCGCATCTACGCGTTTCTCGAACTCGAACTGACGTCCGCCGTGGAGCGGCGGATGGAGCAGTACCTGACGGCGGCGGAGAAGAGCGGTTTCCGTCGGCACACCTATCGGGCGGAAGATTTCGGCCTCAGCGAGCCGATTGTGCGAAACGCAGTTGGGGCGTGAGCCTGCGCGCTCTATATGCGGTAGTATGAACTGGCTCACCGGCATCCTGCTGTTCCTGCTCACCATCCTGGCGATGGAGGGCGTCGCTTACGCCGCACACCGTTGGGTCATGCACGGGCCCGGATGGTTCCTGCACAAGAGCCATCACCGGGAACGCACCGGTCCGTTCGAGGCCAACGACCTCTATGCGCTGATCTTCGCGATACCGTCGATCGTGCTGCTCTACGGCGGGGTGAACCTCGACTGGGGAACCTGGGCGATCTGGGTCGGCGC
>CAYTPY010000090.1:0-8158 GCA_964439725.1 uncultured Erythrobacter sp.
GTCTGCGCCCCGTCGGTGAACGGCCATATATGGAGCGCAGGAGATTCGGTCAACCGGCTTTTTGCAATTTATTCCGGGAGCCCGAAGGACCGCCGAAATCGGCCTTTTTAGGTCCGAACCGGCTCGAAGGGCCGCAGCGGAGGCGAAGCAAAACGGGACGCGCCCACGTCAGGCTCGATTCTGGGTTTTTCGCTGTTTTCGAGACTCCGAACGAACCTTGGACGGCGGGAATGCTCACGCGTGGCCCATTAAACCGAATCTTATCCGGCTCGCCGCTAGGGCCGCACCATGAACTCCCCAGGCAGCAGCGCTGCGACGTCCTCCTTACGCGATCAAGTCAGGTCAGCGGTCATATGGCGTTCGGGAAGCCAGATCGCCGCGCAGATCGTCGCGTGGTGCTCTACCCTTGCTGTGATCCGGATCCTCGACCCAGCCGATTACGGCATCTTCGCGATGACGCAGGTCGTCCTCAACGTTCTGCTCTTCCTCAACGGGCACGGCTTCGCGAGCGCGCTGATCCAGGACCGGGAGATCACTAAGCGCAAGATCCGGCAGGCGTTCGGGATGATTCTCCTGGCTAACGGCGGCCTGGCCTTGATCCAGCTCGCGCTCGCGCCGCTGGCGGCCGAGTACTACCGCCAGCCAATCGTCGCCGATCTCCTTCGCGTCCAGGCGCTGATCTTCCTGGCTACGCCGTTCATTGCTCTTCCCGAGGCGCTGTTGATCCGCGAGCTGGAGTTCAGGCGACCGGCCATCGTCAATCTGATCGCCGCTACGGTCTCGGCCGGCGTCGCCTTGGGTTGCGCGCTCTCCGGCCTCGGCGTCTGGACCCTTATCTGGGCGCCGCTCGCGCTGTTCTCGGTCCGCGCGGCCGGCCTGGTGATTGCGGCGCGCTTCTTCATCCTCCCCACGTTCCGCTTCGAGGGCGCCGGGCGAATCTTCCGCTTCGGCGTTACCTTGCTCGGCGGCTTCGTGTTCTGGACCATTCTTACCCAGGCCGACATCTTCATCGGCGCTCGCTACCTGACGCCGCACGAGCTCGGCCTCTATGCCGAGGCACTGTTCCTGACGACGATCATCGCCGCCAAGTTCGTGCCTCCGCTCAACGAAGTCGCCTTTCCGGCCTACGCGCGGATCCAGGACGACGTGCCGGCGCTGTCCGCCGCCTTCCTCAAGGCGGTGCGGCTGATCATGCTGGCGACCTGCCCGCTCTACTTCGGGCTCGCCGCCGTGGCGCCGGACGCGGTCGACGTAGTGCTCGGCAGGAAATGGGTGGCCATGGCGCCGATGGTCACGGTGATCGCCCTCGGCATGCCGATGTTCATGCTCTACAGCTTGTTCGCGCCGGCCGTCACGGCGCTCGGTCTCATCCGCATCACGATGCGCAGCGCGCTGATCGGCGCCGTGGTCATGCCGATCGCCTTTCTTGTCGGGGTGCAGTGGGGCGGCAGCGGCCTCGCCTGGGCCTGGGTCATTGCGTTTCCGGTGGTGCCGGCCGCGGCCTATCTCCAGTCGCGCGGGCCCTTGGGCCTGACTGCACGAAGCATGGCGGGCGCACTCGTTCCAGGTCTCGCCGCTAGCGCTGTAATGGGAGCGATCGTCTGGCTTGCCGCCATCCCGCTTGAGAGCCTCAGCAGTTGGCAGCGGCTCCCTCTCCTTATCGCGTTCGGCGGGATTTGTTACGCCGCGCTGCTCTATGTCACCATGCGCGCGACACTGATCGAGGTCGTCGGCCTCGTGATGCGGCGTAGCCCCGGGCCGAGCCTGCAGCCGGCTGAGTAGCGGACGCGCTTACACGGTCGCCTCGCCTGTGGTATTCTGGCTCTTGCGCCGGGCACTCGCGTTTCGGCGCGGGAGAGATAGCATGAGCTGGCACCCCGTTGCCGCCATCGCCGCCGTAAGCCTCGGGCTGACGGGCACTGCTGCTTCCGCCGCCCCTGACGACCCGCGCGTCGACCCGACCGCCGAGGTCCTGACGGCCGACCACGACCGCCACGAGCGCATGACCGTCCCTGTCACGATACGGGGCCAGGGCCCGTTCCCCTTCCTCATCGACACTGGCGCCCAGGCCACGGTGCTCTCGCTCGATCTGGCCGACCGCCTGCAGCTCAACGACCGCAAGACCGCCACTCTGGTCGGCATGGCCAGCCGCCAGCAGGTCGAAACGACTCCGGTCGACGAGTTCACGCTCGGCAGCCGAAGCTTCTATGTCCGCCAGGCGCCGCTCGTCGCGGGCGAGAACATCGGGGGCGGCGCCGACGGCATTCTCGGTCTCGACGCGCTGCAGGACCAGCGCGTCGTGCTCGACTTCAAGAAAGGCGAGATCGCGGTCGCGGACCATGCCGAGGCCGGCAGCAGCCGCGGTTACGAGATCGTCGTCAAGGCGCGCGAGCGGCTCGGCCAGCTCATCATCACCAAGGCCCGGCTCGACGGCGTCACCGTCGACGTGATCATCGACACCGGCGCGCAGGGCAGCGTCGGCAATCTCGCCTTGCTCAACCGGCTGCGCCGCGCGCGTGAGATCGGCGAGACCGAGATGACCGACATCAACGGCTTCACCCTCGCCGGGGCCCTGCGTCTCGGCCGCGAGCTGCAGATCGGCGACGCCAACATCAGAAACCTGCCGATCCTGTTCGCCGACACCAGCACGTTCGGCTCGCTCGGCCTGTCGTCGCGCCCCGCGCTGATTCTCGGCATGTCCGAGCTCAAGCTGTTCCAGAGGGTGGCCATCGACTTCCGCAAACGCCGGGTGCTGTTCGATCTTCCGGCCGACATCGCCTATGGCAACCGCCCGCCGGTAACCCGCTCGCCTTCCTGAACCCCCGGGCGTTGCCGAGCGCGGCGCCAGCCCCCATCTTGGGCCGAATGGCGAACGATCTGTCGACGGCAAAGAACGAGCGCACCACCGCCGATTGGCAGACGCTCCGCCGCTTTATTCCTTATCTATGGCCGCAAGGCCGGCCGGATCTGCGCAAGCGGATCGCGGGCGCGATCCTGTTCGTGATCCTAGCCAAGATCGTCGTGCTGGTGCTGCCTTTCGCCTATGCCGGCGCGGTCGATGCGATGTCCGACGACGGCAACGAAGCGATGTGGGTCGCGCTCGCGCTGGTCGTCGCTTACGCGGCCGGCCGCTTCGCCACGGTGCTGTTCGACAATATCCGCAACATCATCTTCGAACGCGTCGGGCAGGACGCGGTGCGAACCTTGACCGAGGACGTGTTCGCCCGGCTCCACCGCCTCAGCCTGCGCTTCCACCTGTCCCGCCGCACCGGCGAAGTCACCAAAGTGGTCGAGCGCGGTACGAAGTCGATCAACTCGATGGTCTACTTCCTGCTGTTCAACATCCTGCCGACCGCGGTCGAGCTGCTGATCGTCGCCGGCATCTTCTACTTCAAGTTCGGCTGGGAGATCGTGGCCGCCACCGCCGCGACCGTGATCGCCTATATCTGGATTACGCGCACGATCACCGAATGGCGCACCAAGCTGCGCGCCCGGATGAACGACCTCGACGGGCTCGCGCTCGCCCGCGCGGTCGATTCGCTGCTCAATTACGAGACGGTAAAATACTTCGGCGCCGAGAAGCGCGAGCACGAGCGCTACGGCTCCGCCGCCCGCGCCTATGCCGAAGCCGCGATCAAGAGCGAAAACTCGCTGGGCCTACTCAATATCGCTCAGGCGACCATCATGAACCTGATGATGGGCGGGGCGATGGCCTTCACCGTCTGGGGCTGGAGCCAGGGCACGTTTTCGGTCGGCGACCTCGTGCTGATCAATACCTACCTGATGCAGCTCTTCCGGCCGCTCGACATGCTCGGCTGGGTCTATCGCACGATCCGCCAGGGCCTGATCGATATGGCGGCGATGTTCAAGCTGATCGATACCGACATCGAAGTGAAGGATGCGCCCGGTGCGCCCGCGCTCGTCATTCGCCGTCCTTCGGTCGTGTTCGACAACGTCGTGTTCGGCTACGACCGCGACCGCGAGATCCTCCACGGCCTCAGCCTCGAAGTGCCGGCCGGCGAGCACGTGGCGATCGTCGGCCCCTCCGGCGCCGGCAAGTCGACTATCGGCCGCCTGTTGTTCCGCTTCTACGATCCGTGGGCCGGGCGCATCCTGATCGACGGCCAGGACATCAGCCAGGTCACGCAGGAATCTCTCCGCGCCCAGATCGGCATCGTCCCGCAAGACAGCGTGCTGTTCAACGACACGATCGGCTACAACATCGCTTATGGCCGCGATGGCGCCGGTACCGAAGAGGTCGAAGCCGCCGCGCGCGGCGCGGCGATCCTGCCGTTCATCGAGCGGCTGCCGCAAGGCTTCGACACCGAAGTGGGCGAGCGCGGGCTCAAGCTCTCGGGCGGCGAGAAGCAGCGCGTCGCCATCGCCCGCACCCTGCTCAAGAACCCGCCGATCCTGCTGCTCGACGAAGCAACCAGCGCGCTCGACACTCGAACCGAGCAGGACATCCTCGCCACCCTGCACCGCGTGTCGGAGCACCGCACCACGCTCGCCATTGCCCACCGCTTGTCCACGGTCGCCGATGCCGACACGATCTTCGTGCTCGATCACGGCCATCTCGCGGAAAGCGGCTCGCACACCGCGCTGCTCAAGCGCGACGGGCTCTATGCCGAAATGTGGAATCGCCAGTTGGCTGAACGCGAAGATGTCTTGGAGGAAGCCGCCGAATAGCGGCAGCCCCGGGCTTGACCCCGGTCAACCCAGGCGCGACGGGAACCGGATAGATACCGCAAGCATCGTGACAGCGGAGGTTCGATGAACAAAGCCAGCCTATTTGCCGCCAGCGGCGCCCTCGCCTTCCTCATTGCGGCCTGCGTTCCGGCAGAGCCGGGGCCGGTGGCCTCGGCGGGCTCGTCTGCTCCGACCGAAGTCGTCGACGTCCGCGCCGAAATGCAGCAGCACATCAACCCGGCCATGCTCGGCATCTGGGATGTCACCAACAACGCCATGGATGACCAGGGCGCCATCGACCCGGCACAAATGGATGCCGGCAAATGGCGCCAGATCGCCGCCGCGGCCGAGCAACTCGCCCAGTCGGGCCTGCGCATGACGGCTCCGGCACCGCTGGTCGCGGCGTCTCCGGGCAACACCGAAGTCGGCGAAGGCGAGATCCCGATGGCGGACGTCCAGCGTCACCTCGACAGCGACCCTCGGCTGTTCAGGCAAATGGCTTCGGCTTTCGCGGCACATTCGACCCGTCTCGCCGAAGCGGCGACGGGCCAGAACGCCGCGGCGACCGGCGATCTCGTTGCGGCCATGGATGGCGTATGCGAAAGCTGCCACGGCCGCTTCTGGTATCCCGAGTAAGGCCCAGCCTCTCATAGCAGCTACGGCAGACGTGCGTATGGCCACTTTCCCGTGTTAAGGTAGCCTTCGGAAACGACACCGAAGGCGGCGCTCTTGATGCGCGTACTTACCTGTGTCGCGAGTCTTGCCGCTCTTGGTGCGGCGACAGCGGCCCTCGCCCAGGCTGCAGCCGATGAAGACCGCACCGAAAATACCATCGTCGTCACGGGCCGGACCGAGCTTCCGCCTCGCCGCGAGGTCTTCGATCAAGCTCTCGAGCTGAGCCGCGTCACCCCAGGACAGATGTATGAGGAGGCGCTCGCAAGGTTCACCGCGCCGCTTTGTCCAAGCGTTACCGGGCTTCGGGAGGATCTTGCCGCCGAGATGGTGGAGCGCATCCGAAGCAATGCTGCCGGCCTCAGCGTAGCCTTGGGGAAGCCTCGCTGCGCGCCCAACTTGATTGTCGCGTTTGCCGCCGACGGCCAGTCGCTGGTCCGCGATCTCGGGCGCAAGTACCCGCACATGTTCGAGCAGCTCGATGAGGCAGAACGGGACGAACTGCTAACCGAGACCGCGCCCGCGCGGGTCTGGAATGTAGTTCAAACGAAGCGGGCCGACGGTGCGCCGCTCCCGCGGTGGCGCGGCAAAATCCAGATGCCCAGCGTCCGCGGCCGGGCCAACCAGATGTTCCTTCCTACCCGCAAGGACATCGAGTTCACGCTGATCGTGTTCGACCGGGAGGCGGCACTCGGGCTGAGCGTCATCCAACTGGCGGACTATGCCACCATGCGAGGCCTTAGCCATACCCGCGCCGGCGGAGGCGATGAGCCAATGAACACGATCCTCGCGCTGTTCGAGGACGGAGGCGACGGAGTGGCGGAGCTCACCCCCTTCGATATCGGCTACTTGCGCAGCGTCTACTTCTGGAAGCCCGAACGCTCGGTACCAGCGGCAGGGCGGCTCCTGAGTGTACGGCGAAGAGCGGAAGCCGCACGCCACGACGCGGAGTAAGAGCCGCAGCATCCCTCCAATCAGGAAACGCTCGGCGAGCGGCGATGAGCCGCCTTGCTTGCACAACCGCCATCAAGGCGCCAACGCTCCACGCAGTCCCAAGAGACATGTTTTGGTCGGCGCCCGTTGTCCGGGCTAGGCCGATGCATCGGAAGCTGAACAGATGAGTACACTCGCACGCTGGCGGCACGAATGGCTGTCCAACCCCCGCACCGAGATTCTCGCCGGCCTCGTGGTGGCCTTGGCGCTGATACCGGAGGCGATCGGCTTTTCGATCATTGCCGGGGTCGATCCGCGGGTCGGGCTCTACGCCTCGATAGCGATCGCGATGGTCATCGCCTTCACCGGCGGCCGCCCAGGGATGATCTCGGCCGCGACCGCTGCCGTCGCCGTGGTGGTCGTGCCGCTCGTGCGCGATCACGGGGTCGAATACCTGTTCGCAGCGACGATCCTGATGGGCGTGTTCCAGGGGATTGCCGCGCTGCTGCGGTTCGACCTCTTGATGCAGTTCGTCTCCCGCTCGGTCATCACTGGGTTCGTCAACGCGCTCGCCATCCTGATCTTCATGGCGCAGCTTCCGCAACTCACCGGCGTGGGCTGGGAAACCTATGCGATGGTCGCGGCAGGCCTTGCCATCATCTATCTGTTCCCCCGGCTGACGACTGCGGTTCCTTCGCCCCTGGTCGCCATTGTCGTGCTGGGCGCGCTCTCCATCGGTCTTGGCCTGAACGTCAACACGGTCGGAGACATGGGCGAGCTGCCCGAAGGGCTGCCTTACCTGATCTGGCCCGACGTGCCGCTGACTTGGGAAACCTTGCGCATCATCGCCCCTTATTCGGCGACGATGGCGGCGGTCGGCCTGCTCGAATCGCTGCTCACTGCCCAGATCGTCGACGACATGACCCATACTGACAGCAACAAGCAGCGTGAGACCGCTGGCCAGGGCGCCGCCAACGTGGTGGCGGCCTTCTTCGGCGGCATGGGCGGCTGCGCGATGATCGGCCAGTCGGTGATCAATGTCACCTCCGGCGGCCGCGGGCGCCTCTCGACCTTTACGGCCGGCGCCGCTCTGTTGATCCTGCTGGCGCTGCTCGGCCCGCTGGTCGGCCAGATGCCGATGCCCGCCTTGGTGGCGGTCATGATCATGGTGTCGATCGGGACGTTCAGCTGGAACTCGATTCCAAACTTGCGCCGTCACCCATGGCAGTCGTCCGTCGTCATGCTCTCGACCGTGGCCGTCGTCGTGATCACGGACAATCTGGCGCTTGGCGTACTCACAGGCGTGTTGCTGTCCGGCATCTTCTTCGCCGGCAAGGTGCGGCGGATGTTCTCGGTGGAGCGGCAGCGCTCCGGCGACCAGGCCATCTACACCGTCACCGGGCAGATCTTCTTCGCCTCGGTGGACCGGTTCCAGCGCGCGCTCGGGCCGGAGAGCTTGCAGCCCGATCCCGCCGACCATGTGGTGATCGACGTCAGCAAAGCCCACTTCTGGGACATCTCGGGGATTGGGGCGCTCGACAAAGTGGTCGAGCGCATGCGCCGCAATGGGCGCAGCGTTCAGGTCCGCGGCCTGAATGAAGCCAGCGCCGACTTGTTCGATCGCTTCGCGCTCACCGACAAGACCGGGGTGGAGATCGGGCTCGCACCGCACCCTTGAGCGGGAGCGGGAGCGGCACCAGCCCGATCTCACATCACAGCACGTACTTGCTGAGGTCGGCGTCCTGGGCGAGCTCGGTCAGCCTCTCGCGCACGTAAGCGGCGTCGATCGTCACCGATTCGCCCTTGCGGTCCTCGGCTTCGAAGCTCAGCTCCTCGAGCAGCTTTTCCATCACCGTCTGCAAAC
>CAYTPY010000091.1:0-8134 GCA_964439725.1 uncultured Erythrobacter sp.
ACGGCCTCGTCCACGTCTCCGAGATGAAGAACGAGCGGGTCGAGAAGCCGACCGACGTCGTGTCGGAAGGCATGGAAGTGAAGGTCAAGGTCCTCGAGATCGACAACCGCGGTAAGGTCCGTCTGTCGATGCGTGTGGTCGATCAGGAGACCGGCGCAGAACTGGAGGACACCCGACCTGCGCGCGAACCGCGGGAACCCAGAGGCGACCGTGAAGGTGGTCGCGGTCCGCGGGGTGACGGCGACCGCCGCGGTCCGCGTGGCGGCGGCGGCGGACGTGACCGCGGCCCGCGCCGCGACCGCGATGACCGCGGACCGCGGGAGGATCGCCCTCGCAGTGGCGGAGACGAAGGGCCGGCACCCGACCACATTCCGGCGTTCCTGAAGGACGACTAAGTCCCAGCCATAGCCAAACGAGAGGGGCCGCGAGGAGAGATTCTCGCGGCCCTTTTTTATCCGCCCACATGGGCTCCGTGATGGGAGCGCGAAGACGGCCTACTGTGCGTTATTCGCACAAAGGAGATCCTCCCTCGGCTTTCGATGCAAAGCGACGGCACGGGGTGACCACAGCGTGGATCGCGAGTAGAGGCGACGGTCATGATTGCCCGCGAACTTCTTGGCACTGCACGTGTTCCTGGCGGCGAGGAACTTCGGCTGTTCTCGCATGGCCGGGACTTCATGATCGTGCTTGGCCACAACGAATTGATGAGTACGCGGATGCGCCACTCGGAGGAGCAACTGGCGGAGTTGACGCTGGGGCGGCTCGACCGTGCCGATCCGCGGCTGTTGATCGGCGGGTACGGCATGGGCTTTACCCTCCGGGCAGCGCTTGCCGTTCGGCCGCAAGCGGCGATTGAGGTGGCTGAGTTGGTGCCCGAGATCATCGAATGGGCGAGAGGACCTATGCGCGAGTTGACGGCGGGATGTCTCGAGGATCCGCGTGTGTGGCTGCGGATGGGCGATGTCAGCGCCTTCATCGACGACGCTGCCGACGGCACCACGGAGCCCTACGATGCGATCCTGCTCGATGTCGATAACGGCCCCGATGGACTCGTTCGCGCCGAGAACGGCCGGATCTATTCATTCGCGGGGCTCCGCGCTGCCAAGGCTGCGTTGGCGCCCGGCGGCGTGCTCGCGGTGTGGTCTGCGGGCCGCGACGCCGCCTTCACCCGGCGGATCGAAAAGGCGGGCTTTGTTGTCGAAGAGGTCGAAATTCGAGCCCGCCCCAACGGCAAAGGGCCGCGGCACACGATTTGGTTCGCTCGTAACGACTGAACTGTGCGCTGTGTCACGGACCCGAGCGGTCTCTGCGGCGTTGATCGGCAAGCATGCTCTTCAGGCGAGCTTGCTCCAACCGAAGCGATGGGGGCACCTCGACATAGTGAAACCCGAACTTGATCGGCCGCAGGGACGGCCGCTGAGTCTGTGAAGGTGCGCCTGTGGGTCGTGTGGGCCGTGCTGGCCCTTTTGGGCGTCGCTGCGGCAGCCTTCTTCCTGATGCCTCGCCCGCTGGAAGTGGACACTGTCACCGTGCGGCCCGGCGAAGCGGTGCGAAGTTTGGCGGTGAACGGCCGAATACGGCCGCGCCAGTCAGTGGATGTACAATCTCCGGTTGCGGGTACCTTGCTGGAGCTTCCGTTCGACGTGGGCGACGAGGTGTCTGCAGGAGCGCCGATCGCGCGAATCGACGACGGGCCGCAGCGCGCAGCGATCAGCGAGGCAGCGGCCGCCATTGCGGCTCAGGAAGCTGTGGTGGCGCAGGCACGGCGGGACCTCGCCCGCTTCGAGGCGCTGGGCGAGTTCGTCACCCGACGGCAAGTCGAGGAGGCGCGTTTGGCGGTGGAGGAGGGCACGCGCGAGCTGCAACGTCGCCGAGCGGCGCGGACCCAAGCGCAGGAAGTGCAGCAGCGATACGTGGTGCGGGCGCCGTTCAGCGGCGTGATACTCGAGCGCCCGGTGGACCGGGGGCAGACCGTCGGATCCGAGACGATCCTGTACCGCCTCGCCGATCTCAGCGCGCCCGAGATCTCGGCGGAAGTCGACGAAGCCTATGCAGCAGAGCTGCGGGCCGGAACGCTCGGCTTGGTCGAACTGGCCGGGCGGGCGCAGCCGTTACGCGCCGAAGTGATACATATAGAGCCAAGGGTCGATGAAGCGACCGGTGCGCGAGAAGTGCGGCTTCGGTTCTTGGAGTCGCCCGGCTTCGCGCCGTCGGGCCAGACGGTCTCGGTGAATCTGGTGGTCGACCGCCGTACCGAGGTCATCAGCGTGCCTCGCGCTAGTATCCTCCAACCGGACACTGCTCCGCGGGTTCGGGTCATTGACGCAGAGGACCGCGTCGCAGAGCGACCGATTCGGTTTATTGACTGGCCGGCGGCCGAAGTGATTGTCACGCACGGCCTGGAGCCAGGCTTGCGGGTGCTGCGCAATCCAGCAGCGGCGGAACCAGGCGCCCGCGTCAAACCGGCCGGGTAGCGGATGCGCTACGCCTTCAAGCTGGCGCTGCGCCACCTGCTGTCGACCCCTGGCCAGACGCTGCTGTTGATGCTGGGCGTCGCGGTAGGTGTGAGCGTGTTCGTATTCATGAGTGCGCTGATTGGCGGGTTGGCAACACTGCTGACGCAGCGCACCGTGGGCAGCATCCCTCACATCACGTTCGAAATGGCGGAGCGCGATCCACAGCCGATCCTTGGCGGCGAAGGTGTGCAGGTGGTGGTGCAGAAGGACCTCAGCCGCCGCGCGCAGATCCTGGTTTGGGAACCGGCGGTGGAGCAGATGGAAGAGACCCCCGGGGTGACTGCGGTCTCGCCGCAGATCCGAGGCAGCGCCTTCGTTCAGCGCGGACAAGCGATCGCGCCAGTTGGCGTGATCGGCGTGCAGCCCGACAAGCTCTCGGCCATTGCCAACATCGGGGGTGCGATCGTCGCCGGCAGCGATGCGCTTTCCCCTGACAGTGTGCTGATCGGCCAGACTCTGGCTGACGATCTCGGCCTCCGGGTCGGGCAGGTCATCGTGGTCCGATCTGAGCGCGACCGCGAACGAAGCTTTCGTATCGGGGGAATCTTCGCGCTCGGCATCGCCAGCGCCGACCGTCAGGCGCTCTACATGAACTTTCGTACGGCGCGGGCGCTGTTCGATTTGCCCAGTGGCATCTCGCGCATCGAAGTCAAAGTTGCGCCGCCCGAAGCGGCTCCGCGGATCGCCGATCGGTTGCGCGGAGCCACAGGGCTCAAGACGACGCCATGGACCGACGAGAACGAGCAGTTGTTCGAAGCGCTTGACGCGCAAGGACGCACGGGAACGATCGTCAAGACTTTCGCACTGATCACGATCGTAATCGGCATCGCCAGCGCGATGCTGCTCTCAATCGTGCGGCGACGCGGGGAGATCGGCATCATGCGCGCCATGGGAGCGAGCCAGCGGTTCGTGCTTGGCATCTTCGTCATCGAAGGCACGCTGATTGGGGCGCTGGGCGCGATTGCCGGAGCCCTGATCGCCTGGCTGGCGCTGATTCCATTCCCTCCACTCGACGCTGTGAAGGGAGGAGGGTTGCCGGTCGATCGCGCGCAAGGCGGTTACCTGATAGCGGTGCTGCTGACGACGCTTGCCGCGACGCTCGCCTCGATCCTCTCGGCGCGGCGGGCGGCGCGGATCGACCCGGTCGAGGCAATCGGAGCATGAGCGAGGAGCCGCTGGTCCGGGTGCGCGGACTTAGTAAAGTGTTCGGCGAAGGTGAGGCGGCAGCCACCGTGCTGAGGGCCATCGACCTCGATCTCCACTGTGGCGAGATGGCGGCACTGCTCGGGCCTTCGGGTTCAGGCAAGAGCACGCTGCTGACGATCCTCGGCACACTGCTGCGCCCGACCGAAGGCGAGCACCGCATGCTGGGTGAAGACCTGACCGAAGCCAGTGACGCCGAGCGAACGCGCTTTCGGAACGTGCACATGGGCTTCGTCTTCCAGTTCCATCATTTGCTGCCCGACCTGACAGCGGTGGAGAACGTGATGATGCCCGCCGCAACGAGCCGTGGCCATGAAACGCGCGCCATGCAAACGCGTGCGGCCGAACTGCTGGACGCGGTCGGACTTTCAGACCGCCGCGAGTACCGGCCAGCGGCCCTGTCCGGCGGGCAACGCCAGCGCGTGGCCGTGGCTCGGGCGCTCATGAACGAGCCGCCGCTGGTCCTGGCCGACGAACCAACGGGTAATCTCGACCGCGAGTCCGCTGACCAGGTGATGGCGCTGCTCGAACAGATCAACCAGGACACGGGCACCTGCTTCCTGATCTCCACTCATGACGAGCAGATAGCGGGGCACTGCCGAAGGCACATCAAGGTGCTTGACGGACAACTCGTCGCGGCAGGGCTAGGTGGAGGTTCGTAAGTGGGCAATCGGGGTGGTGCCGGCTAGAATCTTGAAGGGGTGGGCCTATCAACTGAGGCTCCGGCACGGGATATCCGGTGAACGACGAACGTGCGCAGGGGACACGCCAGTCGCACGAAGCGAAGTTGGCGATCGTCCATTATTTGCGCGAATGCTGGCCCAATCCGAGCACGGTAACGCCACGGTTTGTCGCCACGGGCATGTCTGCGCGCGCCTTTGTCGAGGCCGCCGTCGCACTGCAGGACGAAGGTGTGATCATGTACGAGATCCTGCTTATCGGAGCGGGGCCCGAGCCTATCCTGCGCGATGCTCTACTGACCCGCAAAGGACAGTTCTCCATCGAGCAGCGAAGAATGGCCAAGCTGCCTCTTTGAACGGAGGGCTCAGCTCGGGGCGCCTGGCGGATTCGCCGTTCGCGTAGGCAGTCTTTCGAAGCCTATGGTGACATGCCGAGACGGGCCTTTAGAACGGGCTTCGACGCTGGAACGGAACGAACGCCCGAATGGCTCTACTGATCTTTTATATCGCGCTGGCGCTTTGCGTCTCATTGGTTTGTTCTCTGCTCGAGGCCTCCCTCCTGACCATGTCTCCTTCGCAAGTGCGATCCGCCGAGGAACGCGGAGCGGCTTGGGCGGCGAAAATCAAGAAGCTGAAGGACGATATCGAACGGCCGCTTGCAGCGATACTGACGCTTAACACGATCGCTCATACGATGGGGGCTGCCGGGGCGGGAGCGCAGTACGCGAGGGTATACGGCATGGGCGGCGAGGCGATCTTCGCCGCCGCGCTCACCCTGGCTATCCTGATCTTGACGGAGATCATCCCCAAGACCCTCGGCGCGCGCTATGCGATACGGCTGGCACCGTTCGTGGCCTGGATTCTTCCCCCGATGATGCTCGCGTTGGCTCCGCTCGTCTGGGTGTCGCGCCAGATCACGCGGCTCATAACGCTGGGCAAGCCGGCCGAGAGCCCTCTGCATCGGGATGAGCTGCTCGCGCTGGCGAGCCTGGGACAGGCATCCGGCCAGATCGACAGCCGGGAAGTGCGCTTCGTCAAGAACATGATCCAGCTACATGCCGTCAAGACATCGGACGTGATGACGCCCCGGACAGTCGTGCGCAGCATCGCGGCCGAAACGCCGCCGGAGTTGTTCGCACGGACAGTCGCTCAAACCCCGTTCACGCGCATACCAGTGTATAGTGAGCAGCCGGATCGTATCCGTGGCTTCGTCATCAAGCACGAAGTGCTTGCGCGACTCCTCGACGAGGGGGAGTCCCACCAGGAGTGGCAGTCGCTGGTCCGTCCGCTGCCAAGCGTTCTTGACGAAATTACCGCCGATAAGCTGTTTCACCGGATGATCGCGGAGCACCATCACATCATGGCGGTGGTCGACGAATACGGCACTTTCCTGGGCCTGGTCACTCTGGAAGACGTGCTGGAGACGATTTTCGGGTTCGAGATCGTCGACGAATTCGATGAAGTGCCCAATCTCCAGGAATACGCTCGCGAACTCTCCCGCCGGCGGCGAGCGGCGCTGGAAACGAGACAGGCGTCGCAAGCGTTACCACCAAGGCCTGAGACGTAACCCTACGAGGGAACCTCCGGCGATGCGAGAGTGGCATGGATGACCTGATATCGACGACGACCGAATTCATCGCCACTCATCGTTTTTGGGCTGGACCGATCGTCGGCTTGCTCGCCTTCAGTGAATCCCTAGCCGTTGTGGGCATCTTCATACCGGGCACGGCGATCCTGCTCAGCGTCGGCGGCCTCATCGGTGCCGGTCTGCTCGATCCGGTCGCTACCGCTCTGTGGGCGTTTTCAGGTGCCGTTGCCGCAAATTGGGTCTCCTACAGCCTCGGGCGGAAGATTGGCCCACGAGCCTATCGCTCCTGGCCGCTAAACCGTGATCGGACGATGGTCGCCCGCGCGCGTCTATTTTTCCGACGCTACGGGTTCGCCGCGGTATTTCTGAGCCGGTTCCTGGGCCCGATGAGAGCCATCGTGCCCGCAGTAGCCGGTGTCATGGAAATGAACTTGCGCCGTTTCCATGTCGCCAATCTGGCGTCGGGCGTGCTTTGGATCGCGGCGATCTTCGCGCCCGGCTATGTTGCCGCCGACAGCCTCGGTGGTGCTCGCGAAATAGGGGCGGCGCAAATTGCCGCTTTTGCTGGCGGCATCGCGGCCATAACTATCGTCGGAACTTGGCTCGGGGCGAGGGTTCTGCGTGGCGGTTCTGGGCAACGGCCGAATAGGCGAAAGCGTTGAGGGTACCGTCGCACAGGTCAACGTTAACGGCGGCTCGGGAGGGGGCCGAACGATACGGCGACGACAAGGAACTGTCGTCCGCGATGGGGGGAACGTGTTATGCTCATGACCGAAAACCTTGATGGATAAGCTGGAAGCTCCATCACCCCCGATTGGCGACGAGACCGGTTCGTCCCGGGCGGTCAATCAAGCCTTTCGCGGTGCGATCGCTGTTCTTGCGGTGCTCGCTCTGGGCCTGCTCCTGTGGCAACTCCGGCCCGTCCTCCTCCTGTTGTTTGCCGCCGCGCTCGTCGCGATTGTGCTCGACGCGCTCGCCAGGGCGATCCAGAAGCGGACAGACATGCCGCACGGGCCGGCGCTGGCAATCTCCTCGCTGACCATTTTTGGCGGGGTCGGTAGTGTCATCTGGCTGTTTGGAGCCGAACTGGCGGCTCAAGGCAACGAACTGGCAGCGCTCATTCCCGGCGGGTGGGAAGCGCTGAGTGATCGGTTCGGCGAAGAACGGCTTAGCGACATGGTCGAGCGGTTGACCCCCAGCGGCGGCAACATCTTTTCGATCGTGCAGTCGATCGTGTCGTTCGTGAGCGGCATGCTGACGGCGACAATGCTCGCCATGCTAGGCGGGGTGTTCCTCGCCGCGCATCCGCAGACCTACCGAAGCGGCTTTCGGCTGCTGCTGCCGAGAAGCTGGGAAGCGCGTGCCGACGACACGGTACATGCGCTAGGCGTTGCGCTGCGCCGCTTCATGGCTGGACAGGTGGTCTCAATGCTGTTCGTTGGGATCACCATCTTCATCGGTCTTCATGCGATCGGAGCCCCGTCGCCCTTGGCGCTGGGAGTGATCGCTGCGATCCTGGGCTTCATACCAGTGATCGGACCGCTGATGGCCGCAGCTCCTGGTGTACTGGTCGGGCTGACGATGGGAGGCGATGCCATCTGGCAGGTGATCCTGCTCTATTTCGTGGTGCAACAGATCGACGGCAATCTCGTCAATGCCATCGTGATGCGTCATTCGGTGAAGATACCCCCCGCGGTGACGATGTTCGCGCTCTTCGCGATCGGCAGCACTTTCGGTCCCGCCAGCCTAATCCTGGGGGGTCCGATCACTGTGCTGGTATTCGTCCTGGTGCGAAAGTTGTGGATCGAGGATCGGCTCGGAAAGTCGGTTCCGAACTGACCGCGTGTTGTCCGACCCGTCAATCCGCCAACCCGGCTCTACGTCGATGAACAGAGCGGCGAAATAGAGCTTGCAGTAAGGCTCGTTACTCGATCCAGATGCTGGTGACCCCTACGGGAATCGAACCCGTGTTTCAGCCGTGAGAGGGCCGCGTCCTAACCGCTAGACGAAGGGGCCATGCCGCATCGGCAAAAGCCGCCTTCCGTGGTGACCCCTACGGGAATCGAACCCGTGTTTCAGCCGTGAAAGGGCCGCGTCCTAACCGCTAGACGAAGGGGCCACGCCGGAAGGCGAGCGGCGCACTTAGT
>CAYTPY010000092.1:0-8124 GCA_964439725.1 uncultured Erythrobacter sp.
GCGTCGGCCGGGTTGGTCGCGCCCATGACTTCGCGGTTGCGCTTCACGGCGTCTTCGCCTTCGAGCACCTGGACCACGACCGGGCCGCTGATCATGAACTCGACGAGCTCGCCGAAGAACGGACGCTCACGGTGCACGGCGTAGAAGCCTTCGGCCTGCTCGCGAGTCATGTGGATACGCTTCGAGGCGACGACGCGCAGGCCGGCGTCTTCCAGCATCTTGGTCACGGCGCCGGTCAGGTTGCGGCGAGTGGCGTCAGGCTTGATGATCGAAAAGGTGCGGGTGGCCGCCATCGGATATTCCTTCGAGTGATGTTCCGGAGAGTGCGCGCGCCCGTAGCGAGGGGCTTCGGTGCGCGCAAGGCTCAAGCCTTCTGCACCCACTTGCCGCCTTGTAGCTCGTGGAACTCTCGCGCGACGTCCTCGCGCCCGTCGAACAGGCGCCAAGTGCTGCGCGCTTCGGCGCGCCCCCCCTCGTCGAAGAACAGCAGCGCGCGGTCGAATCCTTCCGCCTCGGGGCGCCACTTGCCGTCCGCGAGCGCGATCAGAGTCGCGCCGTTCGGGGCCGCGCAATCGGCCGACAGCAGCAGCGGTTGGCGGTCGGCGTGGGGCGCGTCGGCCCGGCCGTGGGCGAGGAAGTCCTCGGGCGAGAACTCCCACAGCGCCTTGTCGAGCCGGTCCAAAGTCGCATCGTCTGAGGCGACGACAAGCATCCGCTGGCCCGCCCCCTTGGCCGCGCGGGCGATCAGCGGCAGCACGCGCTCGACCGGCTGCGCGCCCGACAGGTAGAAGCCGAGGCGCTCCAACTCCGGCCTACCGCTTTGCTGCTTGAGGCCGGGGCATCACCCCTCCAGCGTGTCGCGCACGAAGCGATCGATCAGCCGCACGCCAAAGCCGGTCGCACCTTTGTCCCAGGTCGCACCCGGCTTATCGGCCCAGACCATGCCCGCGATGTCGAGATGCGCCCACGGCGTACCGTCCTCGACGAAGCGCTGGATGAACTGCGCCGCCGTGATCGAACCCGCCCACCGCGGACCGACGTTTTTGATGTCGGCGATCGGCGAGTCGATCAGCTTGTCGTAAGCGGGCGAGAGGGGGAAGCGCCACAACTTGTCGCCACTCGCCTTGCCCGCCGCGGTCAGCTTGTCGGCCAGCGCATCATCGTTGGCGAACAAACCAGCGTGCTCGTGACCCAGCGAGATGATCATTGCGCCGGTCAGTGTCGCCAGATCGACCAATGTCGCCGGCTTGAACTCGCGCTGAGCCCAAGTGATCGCATCGCACAACACGAGGCGCCCTTCGGCATCGGTGTTGATCACTTCGATGGTCTGGCCGGACATCGAGGTGACGACGTCGCCCGGGCGCTGCGCTTTGCCATCGGGCATGTTCTCGACGAGCCCGCACACGCCGATCACGTTGGCTTTGGCCTTGCGCTCCGCCAGGGCGAGCATCGCGCCCGCCACCGCTCCGGCGCCGCCCATGTCCCACTTCATGTCTTCCATCCCGGCGGCAGGCTTGATCGAGATGCCGCCGGTATCGAAAGTCACCCCTTTGCCGACGAAGACCGTCGGAGCGACGTTCTCTTCACCGCCACGCCACTTGATGACCAGCAGCCGCGCCTCTCGCGCCGAGCCGAGGCTGACGCCGAGCAGCGCGCCCATGCCCAACTCGCGCATTTCCGCTTCGTCGAGGAACGAGACCTCGGCGCCCGTTCCTTCGAACCGTTTCACGCAGCGCTCGACGAAGCTTTCCGGATAGATGACGTTGGCTGGCTCGGCGACGAGTTCGCGGGTAAACTCGACGCCGGCTACCAGCGCTTGCTCTGCCTGCCAGGTCGTTTCCGCTGCTTCAGGGGCAGCGACAACCTTCACTTCGGCCAGGGTAGGCTTCTGCTCGTCCTTCAGGCGAGTGCGATAAGTATCGTGCCGCCAGGATCGCAGCCTAAGCCCAATCAGCACCGAGGCGAGTTCCGCCGCGTCGAGGGCGCTCGCATCGAGCGTCAGCGTCGTTTCACCCGATGCGAGGTACTTGGCCGCGAGCGCAGCGCCTGCACGCTCCAGCGCGGCTTGCCGCTCGTCGCCGCTCTTGCCCGCACCTGCGAGCGCAACCCGCACCACCTGCTCGTCCCGCTCGACGAATCCCTCGAACAGCTGCCCCGTCTTGCCGGTGAAGCGCGCAGCTTTGGCGCCCTCCGCCAATGCGCGCTCCAGGTCGGCAGGTAACTTGTCCTGCTCGATGATACGCGCGACCAGACGGGCACCAGCCGGCTCGGCGGCCTGGGTAAAAGTGATTTGCATGCTCTCTCCGCTCGAACGTGTGGGAGGTGCGGCAATGCGCCGCGGCTCGAATTAGCTGG
Organism: uncultured Erythrobacter sp.; assembly: GCA_964439725.1. Classification (GTDB taxonomy): domain Bacteria; phylum Pseudomonadota; class Alphaproteobacteria; order Sphingomonadales; family Sphingomonadaceae; genus Croceibacterium_A. The sequence continues at coordinate 2,356 of CAYTPY010000092.1, forward strand.
CGTTGCAGTTAGGGTTGAGCGGTGACATAGGCAAGATATGCCCCCCGGCCCGACGTCTCCGCTGCACGGACAATCACGACGCCCGCGGCCGCTGCGGCATGCGGCCCTTTTCAGCTTTTCCGCGTTATGCCTCGCTCCGCTTTCAGTGGCGGCGCAAGGAAGTGACCTCGCCGATATCGAGGAGCCGAACCCCGAATTCAGGGAGCGCGTGCTCGGACCGCCGGAAGCTCTGCCAGAGCCTGCCCCTACACCGTCTCTTCCTTCGCTGGACACCGACCGCGCGATCGATTTCGAGGCCGACGGGCTTGAATACAACAGCGATGCGGACATCGTCACCGCCACCGGCAATGTCATCCTGAGATCGGGCGACCAGTCCGTTCGCGCCGATGCCGTGAGCTGGAATCGAACCAGCGGGCAGATTCTCGCCACGGGCAACATCCGCTTCGTCGACGAGGACGGCAACCAGCTCTTCACCGACAGCCTTGAGCTGACCGACGAGCTGAAAGCCGGGGCGATGACTAACCTGCTGCTCGCATTTCGGGCCGGCGGCCGTCTGGCCGCAGTGGAAGGGCACCGCAACGCGGATGGCGACATCGAACTCGAACGCGCGGCTTACTCCGCCTGCGCGGTCGTGGATGAAGACGGTTGCCCCAAGAACCCGAGCTGGCGAGTGACCGCACGCCGGGTCTTCTACGACAACGAAACCAAGCGGGTTCGCTTCGAGGGCGCTTTCCTGGAGCTGTTCGGACAGCGCGTCCTGCCGCTCCCGGGCCTGGCCCTGCGGGCGGACGGAGCTGCGACGTCCGGCTTCTTGGTTCCAGACCTGGGACTGACCGCGTCGAACGGCGTCGAGGTGTCGGGCAGCTACTACGCCCGGCTTGCCGAAAACCGCGACCTGCTGCTGACCGCCTATCTTTACACCGAAACGCTGCCGATGGCTTCGGCGCAGTACCGAGCGCTGACCGAGCGCGGCGCTTACCAGGTCACGGGCTACCTCACTTACGGCTCGCGCGTGCCGCTCAATTCGACGGAGCTGGTGACCGAAAAAGACTTGCGCGGCTATCTGTTTGCCAACGGCCGCTTCCAGCTCGATCCGAACTGGAGCGTCACGGGGTCGCTTCGCTACGCCTCCGACCGCACCTTCCTGCGGCGCTATGACATCAGCCGCGACGATCGTCTGCGCTCGACCGTCAACCTGGAGCGGATCGACGACGACAGCTATTTCTCCATCGCCGGCTGGGTCACGCAGGCCACCCTGGTGCCGACGCCGCAAGGACTGGTGCCGATCGCGCTGCCGGTCATCGACTACCGCCGCCGCATTGCCGACCCGGTCCTCGGCGGACAGATCGAACTGCAGGCCAACTCGCTGGCGATTACCAGGACTTCGGGACAGGACACACAGCGCGCGTTTGCCCGCGCCGAGTGGAACCTGCGGCGGATCACCCCGCTCGGCCAGGAAGTGACCGTAACCGCGCTGTTGCGCGGCGACGTCTATCATTCGGACGACAACCACCTGACGGTGACGCCTTCGTACCGCGGCGAATCGGGCTGGCAGGCGCGCGGAGTGGCGATCGGCGCAGTTGACGTGAAATGGCCATTCATCGGCAGCTTCTTCGGCGCCTCGCAAGTCTTCACCCCGCGGGTTCAACTCGTCGCCAGCCCGCCGATCCGTAATCTCTCCATTCCCAACGAGGACGCGCGTTCGATCGACCTGGAGGACAGCAATCTTTTCGCGCTGAACCGCTTCGCAGGGTATGACCGGGTCGAAGATGGCGCCCGGGTCACTTACGGCGCCGACTGGCAGCTCGACTGGCCTGGCTGGCGCGTGAAGGCGACGATCGGCCAATCCTACCGGCTGACCGACGAGCCGGCCCTGTTCCCGCAAGGCACCGGCCTCACCTCCGAGTTCTCCGACTGGGTCGGGCGTACTGAAGTGCGCTTCCGCGACTTCATCCGCTTCACGCACCGCTACCGGGTCGACAAGGATAGTTTCGCCGTCCGCAGGAACGAGATCGACGCGGCGATCGGCAGTGACGACACTTATGCCGAGATCGGCTACCTCCGCCTCAACCGCGACATCGACGCCGAGTTCGAGGATCTCCAGGACCGCGAGGAGCTACGCGCCGCCGGCCGCGTGGCATTCGCCCGCTATTGGTCGGTGTTCGGCTCGGCCGTGGTCAATCTGACGAACCGAGAGGAAGATCCAAGCTTCACAGCGGACGGATTCAAACCGCTGCGCACGCGCCTCGGCATCGCCTACGCCGACGATTGCCTCGAGTTCGGCTTCACCTGGCGGCGTGACTACGTGCAGCTTGCCGACGCGCAGGATGGGAACAGCTTTCGGGTTTATTTCACGCTGCGCAACCTCGGCTTCCGCTGACGGCGTTGGCAGGCTCCTGCAAACGCGCTATCCGGCACCACTCAGCCAAGGTTAAGCCGTTTGCGAGCATCGGCGGACTGAGAAGGGCGCGACGGGCGCCCGGCCGACAGGGATTTGCGAGTGACAGCGTTGACGAAGACATTCAAGCGGATCGGCTGCGGCGTCGCTCTGGCCGCGCTGTGCGCCGTGGCCGCACACGGGCAGGAAGACGCCAGTTCATCTGACGCATTCAACATCCCGGAAAACATCTCGATACTGGGGCCCAGCGACCCCAATCTGCGCAAAGCCACCGCCACGGTCAACGGAACGATCATCACCGGGACCGACGTCGACCACCGGGTCGCGCTGATCGTCGATGCCAACGAAGTGCAACCGTCTGAGGAAGAATTGCAGCGCCTGCGCCTCCAGGTGTTTCGCAACTTGATCGACGAGACGCTGCAGGTCCAGGAAGCGACGGCGCAACAGCTCACGGTCGCTCCCGAGGAAGTGAACGAAACCTACAACCGGTTGGCAACCGAGCGGTTCAACCGGACTCCCGCCCAGCTCGATGCGTACCTGATCTCGGTCGGCTCCTCGCCGGCCTCGCTGAAGCGCCAGATCGAAGGCGAGATGGCCTGGGACCGCCTGCTACGCCGCAATGTCGCGCCGTTCGTCCAGGTCTCGGCCGGCGAAGTGAACGAGCTGTTCGAGCGGATGGAGCAGTCGCGCGGAACCGAAGAGTTCCGCCTCGGCGAAATCTACCTGTCGGCCACCCCCGCCACCCGCGAAGCGGTGGCGCAGAACGCCCGCCGCATCGTCGATCAGCTGCGCGAAGGCGGCAGCTTCGTCGCTTATGCGCGCCAGTTCTCCGAAGCCTCGACGGCGGCGGTCGGGGGCGATCTCGGCTGGATCCGGCTCGAGCAGTTGCAGAACCCGCAGCTCGAAGAAGTCGCCCGCGCGCTCGGGCCCGGGCAGCTCGCCGGCCCCATCGAGATCCCCGGCGGTTTCTCGATCCTCTACCTGATCGACAAGCGCCAGGTCGGCGTCGCCGATCCGCGCGATGCGATCGTCAGCCTGCTGCAGATCGCGGTCGAGCTCCCGCAAGGGCTGTCCGAAGAACAGGCCCGCGAGCGCATCGCCAGCTTCCAGCAATCGGTGTCGCAGCTGCGCGGCTGCGGTGACGCACAGACTGCTGCGGCCAGCTTCGGCGCCCAGGTCGTCGGCAACGACATCGCCATGCGGGCCCTTCCCGAAGCGCTGCAGAACGAAATCCTGAAGCTCAACATCGGCCAGTCGACCCCCCCGTTCGGCACGCTCGAAGAAGGCGTGCGCGTGCTGATGCTCTGCGGCCGCGACGATCCGGCAGCCGAGGCCGGCGGTCCCGACCGCGAGACCATCCTCTCGCAGATGGAAGAGGACCGGATCAACAAGCGGGCCCAGCGCTACTTGCGCGACCTGCGCCGCGATGCGGTGATCGACTATAACTGATCGTCCGGCCCGGCCGCTCGCCATCTCGCTTGGCGATCCGGCCGGGATCGGGCCTGAGCTGATCGTCGCGGCCTGGGCCCGGCGAGAGGCGGAAGCCCTGCCGCCGTTCTTCGTCGCCGGCGGAGCCTCGGTGCTGCGCGCCGCGGCCGGCGCCCCCGCGCTCCCCCTCGTCGAGATCGGCGATCCGGCCGAGGCCGCGCCCGCCTTCCGCCACGGCCTGCCTGTCCTCGGCCATGCCGACGGCGCCTATCGCCCCGGCCAGCCCGACGAGGACGGCGCCCGCCTCGCGTTCGCCTCGCTCGAAGCCGCGGCCGCCCATGCGGTCGGCGGCGAGGCCGGCGGCATCGTCACCGCCCCCGTCTCGAAGGACCAGCTCGCCGGCGTCGGCTTCGCTTTCCCCGGCCAGACCGAGTTCGTCGCCGCCCGCTGCGGCGCCGCGGCCGAGGACGCGGTGATGATGCTGGCCGGCCCGCAGCTGCGCACCGTGCCGATGACCGTGCACTGCCCGCTCGCCGAAGTCTCGAGCCGCCTTTCCACCGCGCTGATCGTCCGCCGCGCGCGCATCGTCGCCCGGGCCTTGCGCACCGACTTCGGCCTCGCCGCGCCGCGCCTCGCGATCTGCGGCCTCAATCCCCACGCCGGCGAGAACGGCCGCATGGGCCGCGAGGAGATCGAGGTGATCGCCCCGGCCATCCGCGCCCTGCAAGGCGAAGGCATCGACGCCAGCGGCCCGCACCCGGCCGACGCGCTGTTCGCCCCCCACGCGCGGGACGGCTACGACGCAGCGATCGCGATGTACCATGATCAGGCGCTGATCCCGTTGAAGGCGCTCGATTTCGACCAGGGCGTCAATGTCACGCTCGGGCTGCCGATCGTGCGCACCTCGCCCGACCACGGCACCGCCTTTGCCATAGCCGGCACCGGCGCGGCCAACCCCGGGGCGATGATCGCCGCGATCCGCCTGGCCGGAGACATGGCCGCCCGCCGCGCCCGGCAGCAGGCCTGAACTCCGCCCCAGCCCGCCCCATCACCTCCGCCGCAACTCTTTTTTGCAGCGGAACAAAAAGAAAACACTTTCCTACAAGCCCCGACCTGTTGCAGTTGGCCGAGTCCATCCAACGGAAAGGACTCGCGATGACCCGCAGAAAGGACCCGACCGAGACTCGCGTCCCCGTCGCACCCGAAAACCTCCCCGCCTTCGCCCCCGTCCCAGTCAAGCCGCGCCACGACGGCTGGACGCCCGAGCGCCAGCGCGCCTTTATCGGCGCCCTCGCCGACACCGGCAGCGTCAGCCGCGCCGCGCGCTACGTCAACATGAGCCCCGAGGGCGCCTACTACCTCCGCCGCCGCCCCGGCGCCGAAGGCTTCCGCCGCGCCTGGGAAGCCGCGCTCGATCTCGGCGTCCAGCGCCTCAAGGACATCGCCTACGAACGCGCGATCGAAGGCCAGCTCTCGCCGGTGTTCGTCGCCGGCAAGCTCAAGGGCTTTCGCCGCGTGCGCAACGACCGGCTGCTGATGTTCTGCCTGAGGATGAACGCCCGCGACGAACGCGGCAAACGCCTCGCCGCGAGCTATTTCGATCCGGGGGCCGAGAGGTTGTCGGGGAGCGGCGACCCTCTTCCCTCCCGCCTGCAGGGAGTCTCGGACGTGGCGCAGCCACAGCGGCCGGGGGTGGGCCCGGTCCGCGTCCCCGCCTCCTGCACGGTCCCCGCCCTCACCCGCGCCGAGAAGGACGACATGAACGCCGCGATCGTCGAGCATTTCCCGCCGGTCGACATGAGCCTGGAGGAGATCGAGGCGATGCAGGCCCAACTCGCCGAAATCGCCGCCCGCAAGCGCGCGGAGCTGGACGGCCCGCCCGACCACAACGCCGACGCCGCCTTCATCGAACTGCGCAGCAGCGACTGGAAAGCCGCCGGCGA
>CAYTPY010000093.1:0-7988 GCA_964439725.1 uncultured Erythrobacter sp.
TCAACAACGCGGTCACCGCGTACGGCAACTGCGGCACGGCAGCGATCATGCTGGCTGGTCACACCGACCGTGCGGGTTCGGCCCAGTACAACATGGCTCTGGCCGAACGTCGCAACACGAGCGTTCGCAACTACCTGACCGGCCGCGGTATCGCCGCTGCCCGGATCAGCAGCCAAGCCTTCGGTGAAAGCATGCCCCGCGTGCCGACCGCCGACGGCGTGCGCGAACTGCAGAACCGCCGCGTCGAAATCACCTACGGTCCGGGCTCGGGCAACTAAGCCAGGCCGCCGTAGCTACAATCAAGAAGGGGCCGGGAGAGCGATCTCCCGGCCCCTTTCTCGTAGGCCCTGCCCCGGAATCGCGAGTTCAGTCCATCAGCAGGAATAGTCCGAAGCTCAGGCCGGTCCCCACGACAAACAGGGCCCATGACCAATAGAAATCGAATCCAGCGACCGAGACCGCTTGGACATTGAGCAACCCACCGGATGAGCCGCCGGAGCCTATGAACAGCGCGACGATGAACGCCAACGCCGCACCCAGTACGATTGCCTTCAGAAACGCGAACATCCGATACCCTCCCCCATGGCTATCATGCGACGAGGCGCAAATGAGACGGTGCGCGCCGGCTCGTCAGCGACACGTTGGAAAGTCCGTCTACTTGCACGAGCCGCTCGACCAGTTCCCCATCGAGTTCGAAATCTCGCCCTAGCCGGACGAGCGGGTCGCGATCCCCGCCGATACACAGCCGCGCCAAGACCTCGCCGCGGCCGCTGGCTCCTTCAGTAAGAGCCACCCGCAACTCTTGAAGCGCTTCGAGCGAGTGGACGTCGAGGCTCAGTAGCATCTGGGCGGAATTTCGCACCTCCGCCAACGGCCGCGCTCCTCGGACGGTGACGCGTGGAGGCTCATCCGGGTTCGGCGCATCGAGCTCGACGTTCAGGAGCACGCAAGCCCCCTCGGCGGCCCAGCGCTGGAAGCTCTCAACCAGTCCTTCTTCGAAACAAGCTGCCGAGAATTGACCCGATGTGTCAGAGAAGTCGGCGCGAATGAAATCGGCCCCTTTGCGAGTACGGCCTTTGCTCACTCCCTCGACCAGGGCGGCCATGACAGCCGGCCGCCGACCACCCGTCACTGCCGATTCCATGATTGCACCATATGACAAGGCGCCGTTGGCAGACGCCACGGCACGATACTGCTCGACCGGATGCGCGGCGAAGTAGAATCCGAAATTCTCACGCTCTGCCGCCATCTGTTCGGCGCGGCTCCATGGCTGCGCTTCGATCAGGCGCAATGAAGGCTCGGCGTGGTCGTCACCGCCGAACAAGCCGGCTTGGCCGCTGACCCGCTCACGCACCGCTGCATCGGCAACAGCGAGCAGCATGTCGGCATTGGCCAGGACCTTGGCGCGGTTCGATTCGAGACTGTCGAATGCTCCGGCACCAGCGAGACCTTCGAGCTGCCGCCGGCTCATTGCGCCTGGCGGCATGCGACGGAACAAGTCCTCCAGGCTCTCAAACGGGCCGTTTTTCTCGCGCTCGGCGACGATCTGGTCCATCGCACGTTCGCCAACGTTGCGAATGCCGGCCAGAGCGTAGCGCACGGCATGGCCTTGCTCGGTCTGCTCCACGGTGAACTCACCCTCGGAGTAATTGAGGTCAGGGCCGAGCAGCGCCACTCCGTTGCGCCGCAGATCGTCGACGAACACCGCCAGCTTTTCGGACTGGTGCATGTCGAAGCACATTGAGGCAGCGTAGAACTCCTCCGGATAGTGCGTCTTCACCCAGGCCGTCTGATAGGAAAGCAGCGCGTAAGCGGCAGCGTGGCTCTTGTTGAAACCGTAGCCGGCAAACTTGTCGATCAAGTCGAACAGCTCGTTCGCCTGCTTCGCTTCGATCCCGCTAACGTCCTTGCATCCCGACACGAACCGGGCCCGCTGTGCATCCATCTCGGCCTGAATCTTCTTGCCCATCGCGCGGCGCAGCAGGTCAGCGTCGCCGAGTGAATAGCCGGCCAACACCTGCGCCGCCTGCATCACCTGCTCCTGGTAGACGAAGATCCCGTAGGTTTCGGCCAGAATGCCTTCGAGTTTCGGATGCGGGTATTCGATCGGCGCCTCGCCATTCTTGCGCTTCCCGAACAGCGGGATGTTGTCCATCGGGCCTGGCCGGTAAAGCGACACGAGCGCAATGATGTCGCCGAAGTTCGTCGGCTTCACCGCCGAGAGCGTGCGACGCATACCTTCCGATTCGAGCTGGAAGACACCGACGGTATCGCCGCGCTTGAGAAGCTCGTAAACTTTCGGATCGTCCCAGGGCAGCGTGTCGAGATCGATCTCGATGCCGCGGCCGGCCAGCAGGTCGATCGCCTTGCGCAGCACCGACAGCGTTTTGAGACCAAGAAAGTCGAATTTCACCAGCCCAGCGTCCTCGACATACTTCATGTCGAACTGGGTTACCGGCATGTCGGATCGGGGATCGCGGTAGAGCGGTACTAGCTGGCTGAGCGGCCGATCTCCGATCACCACGCCCGCCGCATGCGTGGACGAGTTACGCGGAAAGCCCTCGAGTTGCATCGCGAGGTCGACGAGACGCTTCACCTCGTTCTGGTTGTCATACTCGCGGCGGAAATCGGCCGCCCCGTTGAGCGCGCGCGGCAGTGTCCAGGGATCCGTCGGGTGGTTCGGTACCATCTTGCACAGCCGGTCCACGTGGCCGTAGCTCATCTGCAGGATGCGGCCGGTGTCGCGGAGCACGGCGCGCGCCTTGAGCTTACCGAAGGTGATGATCTGCGCGACCTTGTCGTGGCCATAGCGGCCCTGAACGTAGCGGATGACTTCGCCGCGCCGGGTTTCGCAGAAGTCGATGTCGAAGTCGGGCATCGACACGCGTTCCGGATTGAGGAAGCGCTCGAACAGCAGGCCGAGGCGGATCGGATCGAGGTCGGTGATCGTCAGCGCCCACGCGACCAGAGATCCTGCCCCCGAACCGCGGCCGGGTCCCACCGGGATGCCCTGCGACTTGGCCCATTTGATGAAGTCGGCAACGATCAGGAAATAGCCCGGAAATCCCATCCGGGCGATAACGTCGATCTCGAAATCGAGCCGGTCCGTATAGACCTTCCGTTCCTCGTCGGAGAGGCTCTCGTACGCGGAGAGCCGTCCCGCGAGACCGGCATGAGCATCTGCAGCCAGCTTCCGCGCCTCTCCTTCCTGATCGCCGGCGAGGCTGGGCAGGATCGGCTTGCGTCTGGGCGGGGCGAAAGCGCAGCGCTGCGCCACGACGAGGGTGTTCGATATCGCCTCGGGCAAGTCGGCGAAAAGCTCCTCCATCATCGCCGATGATTTGATGAAGGCCTCGGGGCTGGAGCGTGCCCGCTCGGCGCTGTCGATGTGAGTCGAATTCGCGATGCAGAGCATGGCATCGTGCGCTGCATGCATATGCCGCTCGCCGTAGTTCGCAGGATTGGTCGCGATCAAAGGCAGATCGAGCGCGTAGGCAAGGTCGACCAGCGCGTCTTCGCTTTCTTCTTCGGCCGGCTCGCCGCGCCGCGCGATCTCGACATAGAGCCGGCCGGCGAACAGATCGGAAAGCCGTTCAAGCATATCGCGAGCCTGCAGTGCCTTGCCGGCAGCAAGCAGGCGCACTGCAGCGCCCTCGCCTGCGCCCGTCAGCGCGATCAGCCCGTCGGTGCGGCCCTGGAGATCAGTCAACTGGACATGGGGTTCCAGCTCAAGCGGACGATCGAGGTGGGCGCGGCTGACCAGATGGCACAAGTTCTGCCAGCCATCCTCATCTTGAGCATAGAGCGGCAAGTAGTCGATCGGCCCATCTGCTCCTCGCGCCACGCCCAGCAGCGTGCCGACGATCGGCTGAACCCCTTCGGCCACGCACGCAGCCGCGAAGGGAGGGGTTCCGTAAAGACCGTTGCGATCGCAGATGGCGATCGCAGGAAAGCCGTTCTCCTTGGCAAGCTTGGCGATGGCTTTCGGGTCGATGGCCCCCTCGAGCATCGAGTAACTCGACAGCACGCGTAGCGGAACGAATGGGGCGTAATGCATAAGGCCGAATGTGCGGCGGATAGGGCCCGCGTTCAAGCAAGAGCCCCTGCGTCCTTGGGGAAAGTCGCCCAGGGTCTTCCTTTTGCGGCGCGAGTGTGGTTCCCTGGTGAGGAAAACGGCTGAAGGGGAGCCTGATCCAATGGACGATAAGATTAGCACGCCGCCTGCCCACAGCGGGCTTGTTGGGCGCGCCAAGGGTATCCTGATGCAGCCCAAGACCGAATGGCCTCTGGTCGCCGCGGAGACCACCGAGCCGGCGAAACTCCTGGTCAGCTATGTGATTCCGCTGGCAGCTATCGGCCCCATCGCGGCCCTGATCGGCAGCCAGTTGTTCGGCTACAACGTGATCTTCGCGACGATCCGCCCCAGCCTTGGCACGGCCGTCGGCGCAGCGCTGACCAGCTTCGTGATGTCGTTGATCAGTCTGTTTATTGTCGCCCTCGTCGCCAATTTCCTGAGCCCGAAGTTCGGTGGACGCGACAGTTTCCCCGCCGCTTTCCGGCTCGTTGCCTATTCGATGACCGCAGCGTGGGTCGCCGGCATCTTCAACCTGGTACCCACGCTCGCAATCGTCGGCAGCTTGATCGGTTTTTACAGCATCTATCTGTTCTACGTCGGTGCGGTGCCGGTAATGGGCGTGCCCCAGGACAAGGCCGCCAGCTATACGGCCGTCACGGTGCTCGCCGCGATCGTCGTGATGCTCATCGTCGGAGCCATTGCCGCCGCGATCAGCGGCGGCGGGATGGGTACCAACACGATAACCCTGTAGCTACAGGGAGCGCTTACCCGGGAAAGTCATCGCGCTCGGCCAGGGCCATGATCTCGCCCAGGTCGAGTTGACGGTCGCCAGCCTTCTCGATCACGAACTCCTGGCGCCTCTCCGCGGGCATGTTGCTGATCATCGCCACCATCTCCGCCAGAGTGCCCCGGTGGATCGTTTTCATCGCATGGAGCACGCCGCCGCCTTCATCGCGGCGCCTAATCGATGCCATGTCCTGCCAAGCCACCTCGGGTAACTCGGCGGGTTCGGCACGGAAGGTCGTTGGATGGTCCGACATGCAATTCTCCTTTTAGGAGATCAACGCATAGTCTGGAGGGATGGTTTCTATTCGAGTACGCCCTCGTGGATTCGCACGATACGGTCCATCCGTGCGGCTAGCCGCTCGTTGTGAGTGGCGACCAGCGCGGCGCTACCCTGCCCTCGCACCAGTTCGAGGAACTGCGCGAGCACTTTGTCAGACGTGACTTCGTCGAGGTTTCCGGTCGGCTCGTCGGCGAGCACCAGCTGAGGCCGGTTCGCCAGCGCACGGGCAACCGCAACCCGCTGTTGTTCACCGCCGGAGAGTTGGCTGGGCCGATGAGTGAGACGATGCTCGAGGCCGAGCGCGGTAAGTAATTCGCGCGACCGCGCAGACGCCTGCTCCCGCGCCGTGCCGGCGATAAGTTGCGGCAGAACCACGTTCTCTTCGGCGTTGAAGTCTGGCAGCAGATGATGGAATTGGTAGACGAAGCCGAGATGACTGCGCCGCAGCGAAGTGCGCTCGCTCGCTGCCAGCTGCGTGGCATCCACGCCGGCGATTTCGATCCGCCCGCCGAAGCCGCCCTCGAGCAGACCCACTGCCTGCAGCAGCGTGGACTTGCCGGTACCGGACGGCCCCAGCAGAGCGACGATCTCACCGGGCATGATCGTCAGATCGATACCACGCAGAACGTCGATCCGCTCTCCGCCCTGTTCGAAGCTGCGGGTTAATCCAGTGAGACGTACGACCGGGTTACTCATAGCGAAGCACCTGAACGGGGTCGGTGCCCGCCGCGCGGTAAGCGGGATAGAGCGTCGCGAGGAAGCTCAGCCCCATAGCCATCACGCAAATCATGATGATTTCGACCGGATCGGTCTTCGCGGGTAGCTCGGTCAGAAAACGGATTTCTGGATCCCATATGTTCTGGCCGGACATCAACTCGATCATCCTCATGATCGGCTGGCGGAACCACAGCACCACGAACCCCAATATGAGCCCGGCCAAGGTACCGAGCGCGCCGATCACGGATCCGGTCGTGACGAAAATCTTGAGCAGGCTTTTGCGCGTAGCTCCCATCGTCCTCAGGATGGCGATGTCCCGGGTTTTGGAGCGGACAAGCATGACCAGTGAAGAGAGGATGTTGAACGCGGCGACGAGGACAATCACTCCAAGCGCGAATGCCATGGCGACACGTTCGACCTGGAGAGCCTCGAACAGGGACAGGTTGATCGTCTTCCAGTCAGTCACCACCGCCTGACCCTGCAATCGCTCTGCCAAAGGCGCCAGAATCTCCCCGACCCGATCCGCATCCGTGGTGGTGACTTCGATCATGTTGACCGCGTCGCCCATCAGCAGAAGGGTCTGCGCCGAGGGGATCGACATGACGATAAAGGCTTCATCGTAGTCGTAGATCCCCACCTCGAAGATCGCGGTGATGGTGTAGCCAACTTGGCGGGGCATAGTCCCGAACGGAGTCGGTCGGCCTTGCGGATTGATCACCGTGATCACATCGCCGAGCCGTGCCCCGAGGTTCATCGCCAGCCGTGAGCCGATGGCCACGCTTTCTGTACTCGACTGAAGGGTGGAGATGTCACCCATCAGTACGTTCGGCGCGAACTCGGCAAGTGCTTCCGGCGTGTTGCCGCGCACGACAACCCCTTCTACCCGTCCATTGAACGTCGCCATCAAAGGCTGATCGATCAGCGGAGAGGCTTCAACGACGCCATCGGTTTGGCGAACTTCTTCTAGGATTTCTTCCCAGTTATCCAGGCGTCCGCCGTAAGCCTGGACGATTGCGTGGCCGTTGAGACCCGTGATCTTGTCGATGAGTTCAGCGCGGAAGCCGTTCATCACGCTCATGACGATTACCAGCATCGCCACGCTGAGCATCACAACGCCAATGGAGATCGAGGCCACGAGCGCGATGACCGCCTCGCCGCGCCCCGGCAGCATGTAGCGCTTGGCAATGGTCCATTCGAAGGGAGAGAGGATCAAGTCGGCGCTCTGTTCTTATAGTTCGGGCGGGGTGTAAGGGCGCACCCGATCATAGGCAACAGGCTTAGAGCCGCGCGTGATCGATCGTGACGCAGTGCAGCTTCCATTCGCTCGCTCGCAGTTTATAGTTCGGCCATGTTCGACGGCGCGGACGCTCTCCTGCTTGCCCGGCTCCAGTTCGCCTTCACGGTGAGCTTCCACTTCATCTTCCCGGCATTCTCGATCGGGCTCGCCAGCTATCTCGCGGTACTCGAAGGGTTGTGGCTGAAGACGGGGAAGCAGCTTTACCTCGATCTCTTCCGCTACTGGGTGAAGATCTTCGCGATCACCTTCGCGATGGGGGTCGTCTCGGGCATCGTCATGTCCTACCAGTTCGGCACAAACTGGTCGGTGTTCTCCGACCGCGCCGGCCCGGTGATCGGCCCGCTGATGGCCTACGAGGTGCTGACCGCGTTCTTCCTCGAAGCCGGGTTCCTCGGCGTCATGCTGTTCGGCATGAAACGGGTGGGCAAGAAGCTGCACTTCGCGGCGACCTGCATGGTGGCGGTTGGCACAGCGGTGTCCGCGTTCTGGATCCTCAGCGTGAACTCGTGGATGCAGACGCCCACCGGCCATGTGCTCGCCGACAATGGCCAGTTCGTCCCGGGTGACAGCTGGTGGGATATCGTCTTCAATCCGAGCTTCCCGTTCCGCCTGGTGCACACTGTGATCGCTGCTTATCTGACCACCGCCTTCGTGGTTGGTGGCGTGGGCGCCTGGCACCTGCTGCGCGACCGCACCAATGCCCATGCACGCAAGATGTTCTCGATGGCGATGTGGATGGCGGCGCTGGTGGCGCCGGTGCAGATCTTTGCCGGCGACATGCACGGGCTCAACACGCTGGAGCATCAGCCGGCCAAAGTGATGGCGATGGAAGG
>CAYTPY010000094.1:0-7464 GCA_964439725.1 uncultured Erythrobacter sp.
GCGATCAGCTTGCCGTTGACCTTCACGTCGAGCGGCTCGTCGGTCAGGCGGTCGAGCATGACCACGCTCTCTTCGCCGAGCGCGAGCACTTCGCGCAGCGGCATGTCGGTGCGGCCGAGCTCCACCGTCAGGCGGACGTCGATATCCTGGATCAGGCCGAAGCCGGGGGCTGAGAAGCTCACTGGAAGTCCTTTCGAGGAGGGGTCACGTTCGTGATTTGCAGGGCGACGCGGTCGTCGAGCTCGCCGACGGTACCGCGGGCGACAATGGCGCCGCCGACACGGAGCGGCACCGCACGGGCGACCGGGATCGGTATCGTCTGGCCCGGGGCCAGCGCGGCGATGCGGCTCAGCGGCACGCGCATCTCGGTGAGCACCGCCTCGAGCGTCAGAGTGATGTCTGCAAATGGCGCATCGAGCGGGCCAGCTTCGCGCCGCGGTGCGCGGCGGCGGGTAGTGGTGGCGGGCAGCAGGATGTTGAGCTGATCCACGCGCACTGCCAGCCGCAAGGTCATCGGCTGTACGCCCGCCTCGGCCACTTCGAACACGATCACTGCCACGGCGTCGCTGATCCCGAACGGGCTGATCGCGGAGTATGAGCTGTCGCGTTCGACGACGCTCATCGTCTCGGCCGGATCGATGGCCTGGCCGAGCAGGCCCGCCACCGCTCGCTCGACTCGCTGCGCCAGGAGGTCGGCGGAAAGCGGCAGGACGGCGGGCAGTTTTCCGGCGGTCTCGCCGGTGCCGCCGAAAGCGCGGTCGAGCTGCGCCAGCAGAGCCGCGCCGTCGATCGAGAACAGCAGCCGGCTCTTGCTTTGACCGATCGCCAGCAGGCAATTGGCAGCGAGCGGGCCAATGGCAGCGGCAAGGTCCGCTCCGCCCTGGCGCTCGATGGCGGCCACGCGGACTTCCACGGCTTTGCCGTCACCGAGCCCGGCGAAGACGGGGCCGAGCTGGCGCGCCAGCCGTTCGGCCAACCGCCCTAGCTCGGGGAGCAGGTCGGTCGGCTCGGCTCGCTGCTGGAACAGCGCCTCGCAGTGGCTCGCGGCCATCCCCGCGGCGCAGAGGGAACGTTGCGGCTTCACTGGACGATGAAAGAGCGGAAGTGGACGTTGTCGATGCCGCCGAAGCCTTCGTTCGCTTCGAGCACTTCGTTGATCGCGGCGGTCAGGCGCTTCTGCAGGCGCGCTTTCCCTTCCGGCGAATGGATGTCCATCTCGTCGGTGTCGGCGATCTCGACCAGCAGCCGTGAGCGGACCGCCAACTGATGCTCGTTGAGCCACATCAGGACGCGCCCGTCGTAGCGGGTGGAGGCGGCGAGGCTCAACTGCACCAGCCCGTCGGAGTCGCGCAGGTTGGAGGTGAAGTCCTCGGGGAAACTGTAATAGGCGATGCGGTATTCGCTGCCGCCGTCGCCGTGGACCACGTCGCCAGCGGCGGCGGCGCCTTTGGCGACCGGCGGCGGGAAGGGATCCTTCTGGCCCTTGCGGACCAGTTTGGGCCTGTTGTCTTCCGGAGCGCCGTTGTTGATCACGCCGGTCGCGACGAGCGCGTAGGCTCCGCCGCCGCCCGCACCGATCAGCGTCAGGCCCAGCAGGACCTTGATCAACAGACCCTTGCCCTTCTTCGGCTTCTCGCCAGCTTCGTTCTTACTGCTCATGTATTCCTCGGGATTTCAGATGTTCGGTTCAGGCGAAGACGCCGGGGTTCGGATCGGTGTGGCCGGGCTGGGCTTGCTGCGGCGCCGGATTGCGGTTCTGGTTCAGCTCGCGTTCGTGGCGGCTCGCCTCGTGCTCGCCCGCCGCGCCATCGCCACCGGCGGCGGCTCCGCGTGCCTGGCTCTGGCCGGGTGAGCGGCTGTCGTTCTCGCCGCCGGCGGTGGAGCCTCGCTCGGCCCCTAGCGCGGCGGTCACCGCGCGCTGCAGTTCCGGATCGGCCCCGCTCAGCTCGGCCGAGAGGCGGCCGTCGGAGCCCTGCTCGATGCGGATCGAAACTTCGCCGAACTCGGCATGCTTGACGGCGAGAGCGGTTTCGACCGGCATCAGCGCTTCGCGAGCGGCAACCAGGCGGTCGAGAACGGCATTGATATCGAAATGCGAGGGCGCGGCGGCCGGTGCCGTGGCAGTGGCCAGCGGCGCGTTGGTCGCGGCGGCAGCGGAGTCGGTCGGCGCGGAGACGATCGGTGCGCTAGCGACCGGCTGCTGCAGCGTCGGCATCTCGGCGCGGCCTTGCTCGGCAACCCGGATCGCCTTCGCGGGCGCCTGGGTTTGCGCGTCGGCAGCGTCTCGCGATCCACCTTGTGAAGCTGCGGTGTCCGGGCCGGCGGCGGTGGTCTGCACGGCGGCGATGCCGCGTGCCTCGGCCGGGGCGGCGGTGGTAATCTGCACGGCGCCGCCGCCGCGCGCGTCGGCCGGGGCGCTGTCCACGCCCTGCTTGCTGGCGAGCCTGGCCGCGAGCGGCGCCGCGGCGGGAGCGGCAGCACTCGGTGCCGGCTCGGCAACAGCCGTTTTGGCAGCGGGCTGGGCCGGCGCTTCGGCCTTCGTCAGTGACAAGAAGGCAAGCGCCGGATCGACAGCGATGACCGCTGTATCGGCCGCTTCGGTATCGCCTTCGCTCTCGTGAACATCCTCGGCGCCGGTTTCGGTCACCAATCCGGTCCGGGCCGCTTCCTTTGCCGGTTCCTTTGCCGCTTCCGGCAACAGGGCCGGCAAGATCTTGCCGGTCTCGATTGCCGCTTTCGCTGCGATTGCCGCTTCCGGGGCGGGCTCGTCACCGGTGGGCTGCTCTTCGGCCGGCATCTTCAGCGAAGCGGACAGGCTGTTAAGCAATTCGGCAAAGCCCGCCGCCGCTCCCGCATCGGCGCCATCGGCCGGCGCGCCGCCGGCACTAAGCGCCGGAAGCGCTGTGGAAACGAGTAGGGAGGAGGAAGCAGAAGAAAGCATCGGACAGTCCGTTCACCATGATCTGTCCTCTTCTATTCAAGGTCCGTGCCAATCGGCTTTGCGACTAGGGGTTCCTGGCGCAGCGCCCGCTCGTTCAGCTGCACCGCAAGGTCGCGGCGCTTCTCTTCGGCGCGCTTGTACCGGCGGTCGGCAGACGCGAGATCGGCGAGCCGCGCATCGGCCTCCTGGCGCGCGTGATCGGCTTGCCGCGCTGCCGTGAGCCCGAGCGTGTGAAGCTGCGCAGACAGCGCCACTACCCGGCGCAGCTCCGCACCATCGCCGATCTCCGAACGGTTGGCGTAAGCTTGTCCAAGCAGCATCGTGCGCTCTGAAATACCCGCCAGTCGGGCGCGCCTCGCTTCGGCGGCATAGGCGTCGGCGGCGACCCGCTGCTTGTCGGCGCGGCGGACGCGCTCGATCAGCTTCGCCCGGCGCAGCTTGGCGCGGTCATCCTTCATGGCCGAGCAACTGCCTCAGGCCTTCTAACGAGCCGGCAAGCGGCACCAGGTCGCCGGTCCGCTGCGACAGGAATTGGGACAGGCTGTCGTGCATCGCGATCGCCCGATCGACCGTGGCATCCGCCCCCGGGCGATAGGCGCCCATCAGCACCAGGTCGCGGTTGCTCTCGTAAGCCGTTGTCAGCGCCCGGAAAGCACGCGCCAGCTCGGCGTGCTGCGGCGGGACGATGTCGTTCATGACCCGGCTCAGCGAGGCGGCGACGTCGATCGCCGGATATTGGCCGCGCTGGGCCAGCTCGCGTGAAAGCACGATGTGTCCGTCGAGGATCGAGCGCGCGGTATCGACGACCGGATCGTTATGGTCGTCGCCGTCGGCGAGCACCGTATAGATTCCGGTGATCGAGCCGCCGCTCGCCGCCGAGTTGCCAGCGCGTTCGACCAGCTTGGTAATCGTCGCCAGCGCCGAGGGCGGATAGCCGCGGGCCGCTCCGGGTTCGCCCAGCAGCAGCCCGATCTCGCGCGCCGCGTGGGCGATGCGGGTCAGGCTGTCCATGATCAGCAGGACGCGGTGCCCGGCGGCGCGGAAATGCTCGGCCAGCGAGGTTGCCAGCATGGCGCCGCGCAGCCGCAGGTTGGGGGCATGGTCGGCGGGCACGGCCACAAGTGCAGTGCGCGCGGCCTTCTCTCCGCTCATGTGCCGTTCGACGAAGTCGGAGACTTCGCGGGCACGCTCGCCGATCAGGCCGACGACGACGATGTCCGCCTTGGCGCCGTGCGCGATCATGTCGATCAGCACCGACTTGCCGACGCCCGATCCGGCCATGATGCCGACGCGCTGGCCCACGCCGAACGTGGTCAGCGCATTGATCGCGCGGATTCCGGTGTCGAACGGTTCGGTCACGCTGGCGCGGTCGAGTGCGCCGGTGCGCACACCGCCGGCCGGCCAGTCGCCGGTCGCATTGAGCATCGGCCCACCGTCGATCGGCTTGCCTTCGCCGTCGACCGCGCGGCCCAGGTAGGCCGAACCGACCGCAAGCATTCCCGGGCGGCCTTCGGCCCGCACCCGCGCTCCCGGCCGCAACAGCACTGCATCGCCGAGCAGCATCATCATCGTGCGGCCGTTGCGAAACCCGATGACTTCGGCGGTCAGCGCGGTGCCTTTGCCGTCGTCGATGCGGCACAAGGAACCGACAGGAACCGAAAGTCCGCTGACTTCGACCAGTCCGCCGTCGCAGGCGGTGACCAGGCCGAACCGCCGCGGGCGCAAATCCACCGGGGCTACCGCGAGTTCGTCGAGCAGCCTGTCGAGCTGCATCAGCATTCGTGGAACGCCTCGGCCAGGTAACGGCGCCAATGGCTCGGTCCGTCCTCGATTCCGCCGTCGGCGGTTTCGATCCGCAGCCCGCCGCGCTCGACGCTGGGATCGGGTTCGACTTGCAGCGTCGGCGGAAGCCGGTCGCCGACCAGCGCCAGGTCTTCGGGATTGAGCCGCACGATACGCTCGTCCTGGGCGCGCTGCAGCATCGAGGTCGCGCGTTCGACCCGCGCGGCCAGGCCTTCCGGATCGATCGCCAGCGGCACCACGGCGGATTCGCACAAGGCGAGCACCGTCTGCCGCAGCCGTTCGCGCAGTTGCTCCGCATCCCGCTCGTCGAGCCGTCCGAAAGCGAGTTCGATCGCCGCGCGGGCGCGGTCGCGCTCCTGCTCGTCGCGGCGAGCTTCCTCGGCGGCGCGCGCGGCGCCTTCGCGGTACCCGCGCTCGTAAGCTTCGGCGACCGGATCGGGTTGCGGCGGCACTTCGCCGTGCTTCTCGCTCGAAGCCGCGGCCACTGCCGCGAACCGGCTGTCGCGCGCGAAGCCGCTCGGCCGCCCCAGCTGCATCAGCGGCAGGCTAGACATATTCGTCGCCCCCGTCGCCGAGCACGATGAGCCCTTCGCCGGCCAGGCGCTTGGCGGTGGCGATCACCGCCTGCTGCGCCGCCATCACGTCGGCCTTGCGCAAGCGCCCGCGGGCTTCGATCTCGTCGCGCACGCCGTCGGCCGCGCGGGTCGACATCGCCGCGAAGAACGGCTCGCGCTCTTCCTCGGGAATGCCCTTCAGCGCATCGATCAGCGTCTCGTTCTCGATCTCGCGCAGCAGCGCGCCCATCGCCTTGGTGTCGAGCGGGTAGAGGTGCTCGAACTTGAACAGCTCGAACTCGAGCTCCTTGGCCAGTTTCTTGTCGAGCTTGCCGATCTCCGGCATCACCCGCTTCTCGACCGAGCGCGCCGCGTTGTTGATGATCTCGGCGGCTTCCTTCACCCCGCCCATGGTCAGCGGCATGCGGCCGTGGCTGCGGGTGATCTTGGCGGTCAGCAGCTCTTCCAGCACTTTCAGCGCGTCGGGCGCGATCGGGCCCAGCCGCGCGATCCGCTGCACCACCGGCGCCTGCGCTTCGCCCGGCAGTCCGGCCAGCACTTGCGCGGCGACTTGCGGGTCGAGCTGCAGCAGCAGCACCGCGATCGCCTGCGGGTGCTCGTCGGCCATCAGCGTGACGATGACGTCGGGATCGAGCCAGCGCGCCAATTCCAGCGAGGTCACCGGCTTGCGCTCTTCGGGCGGAATGATCCGCCGCATCAGGTTGTCGGCCTTCAGCTCGCCCACCGCGCCGGTCATGATCCGCCGCACGTCGGCCGATCGGTCCTGCGCCGGCATGGTCGCTTCGTCGGCGCGCTCGGCAAAGCCGGCGATCGCGTCGGCAATGGCCGCCGGGCCGATCTCGCCCAGCTCGCACATCTTGGCGCCGAGCAGTTGCAGCTCCTCGGGCGAAAGCCGCGAGAGCAGCCCTGTTGCATCTTCCTCGGCCAGCAGCATCACCAGGACCGCGGCCCGCTGCGGGTCCGGGGCGGTGGAAAGCTCCACGCTCATTGTGCCAGCTCCTGCTGCTTGCGGCGGTCGCCGAGCATGCGCCGCAGCGCCAGCAAGGCATCGTCGGGCTTCTCGCGCACGATCCGCTGCGCCAGTTCGATCTGGGCGGCGAGCCGGTCGCGGTCGCTGCCGCCGCCGATCTCGACATCGGGCATCATCGACAGGCGCCCGCTGCCCGGCTGGATCGCGCCGCCTGCCTCCTCGCCCTCGGCATTCGCTTCGCCGGCATCCTTCTTGCGCCCGCTAACCGCCTTGATCAGCGGCCGCACGCCCAGCAGCAGCACCAGCAGCACGCCGATCAGCGCCACCACGTTGCGCAGGATCGTCGCGAACCACGGCGTCTCCCAGAACGGCAGCGCTTCCATCTCGGTCACTTCGAATGGGCGGACCACCACCGCGACCTGGTCGCCGCGCTCGACGTTGGCGCCGACGGCCGCGCCGATCAGCTCTTCCAGCTTGGTCAGCTCGGCCGGGCTGGTGCCTTCCATCGCATCCTTGCTCAGCGCCACCGCGACCGAAAGCCGCCGCACGCTGCCCGGCGTGATGTTGGAGACCGCGACCTCGCGGCCCAGCTCATAAGTGCGCGACGCGCTGCTCTCGCCCATCACCGGCGTCGGCGGAGCGGCCGCCGGGCCGCCCACCGGCGCTCCCGGCTCCGCATCAGGCGTTGCAGGCGGCGTGTTCGACAGCACGCCCGGCACACCCACGGCTCCGCCGCCGGTGGTCTGGCTTTCCTGCTGCGTCTCGCGCCGGATCGCGCCTTCCTTGTCGTAGCTTTCGCGCGCCGAGGTCACCTCGTTCATGTCGAGATCGATCTGGATCTCGCTCGAGAAATTGCCTTCGCCCAGCATCGGCGTCAGCAGCTGCGCGATCTGCGCCCGCAGCTTGCTTTCCATCCGCGATTGCAGCTCGAGCCGGTCGGAGTTCTGGCTGCCCGGCTGGCTCAGCAGCCGGCCGTGCTGGTCGACGATCCGCACCGCTTCGATCGCGAGCCCCGGAACCGAGGCGGCGACGAGGTTGGCCACGGCCGAAACCTGGCTTTCCGAAAGCTGCCGCCCGCGCGCCATGCGCACCATGACCGATGCGCTCGGCGGCGCATCTTCGCGCACGAACACCGACCGCTCGGGCCGGGCGAGGTGCACGCGCACCGCCTCGAC
>CAYTPY010000095.1:0-7462 GCA_964439725.1 uncultured Erythrobacter sp.
TGCTGCTTCTGGTCCTCGCCCACCGGGACGTGCGTCGCCTGGTAGAGCAGCACGTCGGCTGCTTGCAGCACCGGATAGGTGAACAGCGCGACGCTGGCGCCTTCCCGGTTCTTGCCCGACTTGTCCTTGAACTGCGTCATGCGGTTCAACCAGCCCATGCGCGCGGTACCGTTGAGCAGCCATTGCAACTCGGCGTGGGCCGGTACCTGGGCCTGGTTGAACAGGATCGAGCGATCCGCATCGATCCCGCAGGCGACGAGCGCCGCGGCCATCTCCAGCGTCGCGGTCTTCAGTTCGGCCGGGGTGTGCGGCATCGAGATCGCATGGAGGTCGGCGAGGAAGAACAGGCACTGGCTGCCCTCTTCCATCGCGTCCTGCATCCGCACCCAGTTGCGGATGGCGCCCAGATAATTGCCAAGGTGGAGCGAGCCGGTGGGTTGGATACCGGAAACGATACGCATGATGATGTTCTCTCAGAAGCTAGGTGGACGGCACCGGGCCGTCCGGGGTGGACAGCGGCTCTACAGGGAAGCGCTGCGACACCATCGCCAGGCCGCCCGGCCGCGCGCCGGAAGGCGGGGCGTCTTACGCAGGAGGATGGCCTCGGGATTCATCACCGCCGCGCATATCACAAACCGCGCCGGGAGAAAGCCCTACTCTGATGGAGCCGCTGTCTCCGCCGGCGCTCTGCGCCGCAAAAGCGCCAGCCGTTCCCGGTCGACCGCCCCGACGACGTAAGCGACGCTGAAGTAAACCACGGCCGAACAAGCGACCAGCACCATCAGGGCAAACACCCGGGCGACTATTCCTGCATCGTAGTACCCGGCGAGAAGCCCCTGCGCGAACCAAAGAGCCGCCCCCATCGCGGCAGCCGCTAGGACCTGCCTGGCCAGCCGGAACACGAGCTTTGCCGGGGCGCGGTAGTGGCCGCGGATCATGAGCACCACGTAGAGAATGGCCGCGTTGAGCCAGGCCCCCAGCGCGCTGGCTGCCGCCACGCCGATGACGCCGAAGCGCTCGAGGAAGAGCAGGTTGAACAGCACGAACAGGCCGAGCGCCGCGAACGCCGCGTAGACCGGGGTCTTGGTGTCCGAGCGGGCGTAGAAGCCTGGCACCAGCACTTTGATCAGGACATAGGCCGGAAGCCCCATCACCAAGGTGGTCAGAACGTTGCCCGTCAGTGTCGCATCGGCGAGGTCGAAGCGGCCGCCTTGGAAGATCATGGTGACGAATGGAACACCGCAGATCGCCAGGGCGACTGCGGCTGGAAGGGTCAGCAGCATGGCCAGTTCGATCGCGTCCGACTGCACGCGGTCCGCCCCTTCCCGATTGTCGCTGCCGATGAACCTCGAAAGCGTGGGCAAGATGGCCGTGGCGAGCGCGATGCCGATGATCCCCAGCGGCAACTGGTTCAGCCGGTCCGCGTAGTTCATGTAGGAGACCGCGCCACTATCCAGCTGGTTTAGGAAGTAGACCTGCAGCAGCGTATTGATCTGGTAAGCGCCGCCACCGATAGCCGCCGGGAGAGCGATCACCCCCAGCCGCTTTACCTCCGGCGTCAGCCGCGGCCACAGAAGCCGCGGACGGAAGCCTTCGACGCGGATCCAGACGAACAGCCATATGAGCTGCATCACACCGCCCGCGGCCACGGCCCATGCCAACAAATAGGCAGCCCGTTCCAAGCTCGCCCCGGCAGCCATCCAGCGCTCGCCGACCAGAAGCGCCGCGATCAGCACGACGTTCAAAATGATGGGGAAGCTCGCTCCCGGCGCAAACCGGGAAACCGAGTTCAGCATACCCGTGAACAGCGTGACCAGGCTCACCAGCACGATGTAAGGAAACATGATCCGGGCGAAATCGACCGCAATGTCGAAGCTGTCGGGGTTGATAGGCTTGTCGGCCAGCAGCCAGATCACCCCTGGCATCGCAATTTCGAACAACGCGCAAAGGCCGATGAGGGCGGGCAAGAAAACCGAAAGCACGTCGTTGCTGAACGAACGCGCCGATTCCAGCCCGCCTTCCCCGTTCAGACGCTTGGAGAACATCGGCACGAACGCCGCCGAAAACGCGCCTTCCGCAAACAGCCGGCGGAACACGTTCGGAATGATGAAGGCCTGAAACCAGGCGTCGGTCACGTCATTGGCACCGAGCACGCGCGAGAAGATCATCTCGCGCGCCATGCCGGCGACGCGGCTGACCATGGTCAGCCCGCCAATCGTACCGACGTTCCTGACGAGGCTCATGCGGTGAACCTCAGGCTGGGCGCGGGATTAGGCCTGGCCGCCCGCGGTACCGATCGACTCGCCGCCCTCGCTCGCCTGCTTCTGCGCGAGTTGCTGCATGTAGAGGCCGTTGAAATCGATCGGATCGAGCAGCAGCGGCGCAAATCCGGCATCGCGCACTGCATCGGCCACCACCCGGCGAGCAAACGGGAACAGGATCCGCGGCGCTTCGGCGTAAGTGAACGCGTGCTTCTGCTCGTCGACCATGTTGCGCATGCCGACGAGGCCGCAATAAGCGAGCTCGACGATGTAGACGGTGCCCTGCGCCGTCTTGGCCGAGACCGAAATCTTCAGTTCGATCTCGCTGACCTCGTCGTTGATCTGGCGCGCGCCGATGTTGAACTGCACGTCGACCTGCGGCTGCTCGGTCCACTGGAAGCTTTCCGGCGCCTTCGGGTTCTCGACCGACAAGTCCTTCACATACTGCGACAGCAAGCCTGCTACCGGCAGCGTGTCGGCGCCGTTTCCGCTCGCGGCGTTGTTATCGAGGTTGGTCAGGACGTCGCCTTCTTCGGCCATGGTCGGTGCATCTTTCGGCTAGCGTGAAGCGCTTGCGCGCCGCGTTTCGATGCCGCGGCGAGTAGCACCGGCATGGTTCCGTCGCAACGCCGTGGGAAAAACAGTCTTCGCGCCGGGAGCCGGACGGGCAAACAAGTGTTGTTCATTTGTAATTGACCCCTATTTCAGGCACGATTGCATTTCCGACCGGTGCGGAGGTTGGTTTTTGGAGCTTCCGCCCGCAGACTGGGACACCGTTGCGTTGATCGTAGAAATCGTCATCCTGGCCATGATCGCGGCCTTCCTCGGCCTTAGGCTTTATTCGGTCCTCGGCCGCCGCGCCGAGCATGAGGAAGAGTCGGTCCCGACCCGGTTCGAGCGAAGCGACGGGCAGACCATGGCCCGTGCCGTGCCCCAGCCCGTGGCCGAAACGCCGCGCGTCCCACGCGAGATGGCGGGCCTCGCCCCGGGAATCGAACAAGGCCTGCGCGATATCACTGCGGCCGACCGGCGGTTCGAGCTGATGCCCTTCCTCGAAGGCGCCAAGGCGGCTTATTCGATGGTGCTCGAAGCCTTTTGGCGCGGCGATAAGGAAGAGCTGCGCCAGCTTTGCGACGACGACGTCTACCAGAGCTTTGCAGCGGCCATCGATGCCCGCGAGAAAGCCGGCGAGACTCTCGACAACCGTCTCGTACGGATCGACGACACGCAAATCCGCTCTGCCCGCCTCGACGGGCGGACCGCGCGCATTTCGGTCGTGTTCGTTGCCGACATCGCGTCGGTCACGCGTGACAAGAACGGCAATGTGGTGGCTGGCTCGCTCGACGATGCGATCGAGAGCCGTGACGTGTGGACGTTCTCACGCGACGTGAATAGCCCCGAACCCGACTGGCTGCTCGACGAAACCGACGAAGGCTGATCGCCCTGTGCGGCGTGGGCGTAGATTTTCCGGCCTCGCCGCGCTTCTCTTTCTCGCCAGCTGTGTCGCGCCCCGCGTAGAAACGCCCTCGACCCCTGCGCCCGCTCCTTCGGACGCCGCGGCCGCCGGGGTGCGCAAAGGCCCCGAGGTTCGGGACCTCAGGCTTGCGGCTCAAGATGCCGAAGCAGCGCTCGCCTCCTTCCGTGAGAGCTGTCCCAAGCTCCTCGCGCGGACTGATGCCAGCGGGCTGACGCGTAACCAGGACTGGCAGCCGTCATGCACGGCCGCTGCGACTTGGACGGGGCGCGACCCGCGGCGTTTCTTCGAAGAGCATTTCGAAGCCGTCGTGGTCGGCGACGGCAGCGCGTTCGCCACCGGATATTTCGAGCCGGAGATCGCGGGCAGCCGGCAACGGCGCCCCGGCTTCGACACGCCGGTCTACCGCGTTCCGCCCGATCTGGTGCGCGACTGGCCGGCTGAAACGCCGCCCGATCAGCGCACCGGCCGCGCGCCGCTCGGCCGCTTCGACGAAAGCGGCCGCTTCGTACCCTATTACACCCATGCCGAGATTGCCGACGGCGCGCTCGCCGGACGCGGGCTGGAGATCGCCTGGGCCGCGGATCCGATCGAGTTCTTCTTCCTGCAGATCCAGGGTTCCGGCCGGCTCAAGAGCCCAGAAGGCGAAGTGATCCGCATCGGCTATGCCGGCCAGAACGGCCACGGCTACACCGCGATCGGCGCGCTGATGCGCGAGCGCGGGCTGATCGGCGACGGGACGCCTTACCCGACTTCCATGCAGGGCATCGTCCAGTACTTGCGCGACCACCCTCCCGAGGGCCGGGCGATCATGCGCGAGAACGAAAGCTGGGTGTTCTTCCGCGAGTTGACCGGCGACGGTCCGCTCGGCGCGCTGGAAGTGCCGGTGCGGCGCGAAAGCTCGGTCGCGGCCGATCCCAACTTCGTGCCGCTCGGCGCCCCGGTGTTCCTGCAGCTCGAACGCACCGAAGCCAACGGCCTGTGGATCGCGCAGGATACCGGCGGCGCAATCAAGGGCGCCAACCGCTTCGACACGTTCTGGGGCGCGGGCGAAGATGCGGAGCGGATCGCCGGCGGCATGAGCGCGCGGGGCCGGGCGCTGCTCCTGCTGCCCAAGGGGACGCTGGCTCGCCTCGGCGCGCGATGAAACCGCCTCGCGGGCTCAGCGCCGAAGAGGCCGCGCTATGGTCGCGCGTCACTGCGACCGTCGAGCCGCTCCACCCTCCCCTCCCGCTCACGGGGGCGGCCGGGGGCGAGCCCGTTCTTCCTCGCATCGATAGGCCCGCCCCTAGCCCTTCCCGCAAGCGGGAGGGGAATCGCCCGCCTCCCGCCGTTCGGACCGCGGCCAGTGAGAACCGCGGCAAGACTCCGCCCCTGTCTCCTGATCGCGGTCTCGATTCCTCGTGGGAGCGTAAGCTGTCGCGGGCGGACATTTCACCGGACTTCACGCTCGACCTGCACGGCCACACGCTCGGCCAGGCGCATCAGCGGCTCGACGCTGGACTGATGCAGGCGAAGGCGATGGGCGCCCGCCTCGTGCTGCTGATCACCGGCAAGTCGCGGCCCGCCGAAGCCGCCGACCGCGGCGAGCGGCGCGGCGCCATTCGCGCCAAAGTGCTCGACTGGCTCGCCGCCGGGTCCCACGCCAGCGACATCGCCGCGATAAGAAAAGCGCACCGCCGCCACGGAGGCGAGGGTGCGCTTTATCTTGTCCTGAAGCGGGGTCGCTGACTGCCCCACCCCCGACCCCTCCCGCATGCGGGAGGGGAGCGAGACTTACCGAGGTTGGTCGCAGCGGGGTGGGCCCGCCCGTCAAGCGGCTTCCGCGATCTCCTCGGCCGGCGCATTGCGGATGATGTAGTCGAACGCGGAGAGCGCCGCTTTCGAGCCTTCGCCCATCGCGATCACGATCTGCTTGAACGGCACCGTCGTGCAGTCGCCCGCCGCGAACACGCCGGTCAGGTTGGTCCCGCAGTGGCCGTCGATCGCGATCTCGCCGTATTTGGTCAGTTCGAGGCCCGAGTCCTTCAGCCACTCGGTATTGGGCACCAGCCCGATCTGCACGAACACGCCTTCCAGTTCGATGCGGTGCTCCTCGCCGGACTCGCGGTTCTTGTAGACGAGGCCGTCGACCCGCTCACCGTCGCCGGTGACTTCGGTAGTCTGAGCCGAGACGTGGATGTCGACGTTGGGCATGCTCCGCAGCTTGTCCTGCAACACCTGGTCGGCGCGCAGCTTGCTGTCGAACTCCAGGACCGTGACGTGATCGACGATGTTGGCAAGGTCGATCGCCGCCTCGATGCCCGAGTTGCCGCCGCCGATCACCGCCACGCGCTTGCCCTTGTACAGCGGGCCGTCGCAGTGCGGGCAGTAGGCCACGCCGCGGTTGCGGTACTCGAACTCGCCCGGCACGCCGAGGTTGCGCCAGCGCGCGCCGGTGGCGAGGATCAGCGCCCGCGCCTTCAGCGTCGCGCCGTTCTTCATCACCACTTCGTGCCAGCCGCCCGGCTGCTTCGCCGGAATGAGCTTCTCGGCTTCGGCCAGGTTCATCACGTCGATGTCGTTCGCGCGGACGTGGTCCTCGAGATCGCGCGCGAGGCGCGGCCCCTCGGTATACTTGACCGAGGTGAAGTTCTCGATGCTCATCGTGTCCTGCACCTGCCCGCCGAAGCGTTCGGCGGCGATGCCGGTGCGGAAGCCCTTGCGTGCGGTGTAGATGCCGGCCGCCGCGCCGGCCGGTCCGCCGCCGACGATCAGCACGTCGAACGGGTCCTTCTCGGCCAGCTTGGCCGCGGCCCGCGCCGAGGCGTTGGTGTCGAGCTTGGCGAGCACTTCCTCGACGGTCATCTTGCCGCTGGCGAACATCTCGCCGTTCAGGAATGTCGCCGGCACGGCCATCACGCCGCGCTGGTCGACTTCGTCCTGGAACGCACCGCCTTCGATCAGGGTCGCGTTGATGCGCGTGTTGTTGAGCGCCATCAGCGTCAGCGCCTGCACCACGTCGGGGCAGTTGTGGCACGATAGCGAGAAATACATCTCGAAGTTGAAGTCGCCTTCGAGGTCGCGGATCTGCTCGAGCACTTCCTCGGAGACCTTCGGCGGATGGCCGCCGGCCCACAGCAGCGCCAGCACCAGGCTGGTGAACTCGTGTCCCATCGGCAGGCCCGCGAAACGCACCCACTTCTCCGCGTCGGAAGCACGGCGGATGACGAAGCTCGGCTTGCGCTCGTCGGTGCCGTCGAACTGGGCTTCGACTTTGTCGGACAGTTCGGCGATCTGGTTCAACAGGGTACGCGTGTCGGCAGAACGCTTGTCGTCGCCGAGCGAGGCGACGAGCTCGATCGGCTCGCGCAAGTTGGCGAGATACTGACGCAGCTGTTCCTTCATCCCGGTGTCGAGCATGTGGAATTCCTTGGGTTGGTAAGGGTGACGACCCGGGGCGCTAATGGGGGGAGGGCAGCCCCGGGCCGTCGGCGACCCGCTACAATGAGCGGACGCTAAGTCTTAGATCTTGCCGACGAGGTCGAGCGAAGGTGCGAGCGTCTCTTCGCCTTCTTCCCAAGCCGCCGGGCAGACCTGACCGGGGTTGGCGCGGACGTACTGCGCCGCCTTGATCTTGCGGACCAGCTCGACGGCATTGCGGCCGACGCCTTCGCTGGTGATTTCCATCAGCTGGATCACGCCGTCCGGATCGACCACGAAAGTGGCGCGGTCGGCGAGGCCGGAT
>CAYTPY010000096.1:0-7450 GCA_964439725.1 uncultured Erythrobacter sp.
TGCATGCAGACCGAGCCGGACAACCGCATCAAGGCCCTTTGGGAACTCCAT
Source organism: uncultured Erythrobacter sp. (assembly GCA_964439725.1). GTDB lineage: Bacteria > Pseudomonadota > Alphaproteobacteria > Sphingomonadales > Sphingomonadaceae > Croceibacterium_A. The sequence continues at coordinate 52 of CAYTPY010000096.1, forward strand.
CTCAACATGGAGATCGAGCACCTGCGGATTGCCTGCCAGATGCAAAAGGAAGTCGAAGGCGTCGATCCCGAAAGCTATCTGCCGGCCGCAGGAATGCCCGAGCCGATGACGTTCCAATCGAACAAGGAATACCTGCGGGATGTGCTTGCCCGAACGGTAGATTGGACGCCGTACGATGCGCAGTTCGTTCCGGTGACCGAGCTGCCGGCAGACCACCGCTTCTTCGAGTACCAGCGCACGGTCAACGCGGCCGGTGTGCCCAGTGAGGATGTCATCGATCGTCACCGCGCCGAGTTCCAGGGCGAGTACCGGGACGTCACGGAAGGCCCGCACCCGGTCGAAAGCCTGCGCGAGGACGGGGATCACGAGTCCTTTGCCTACCGCCGGGCTGCTGCGCAGCGGCACATGCTTCAGGAGGCTTGATCATGAGCAGCGAAATCAAGGACACCGTGAACAAAGTCACTGACGCGATCGGCGGTACGATCGGCAAGATGGGCGCCTCGGTCACGAGCAGCGCCGATGGCTTCGTTGAGCAAGCCGCCATCGGTGATATGTACGAGATCGAGGCTGGACGCCTGGCTATGCAGAGGTCCCGCCACGACAAAGTGCGAGCAATGGCCCGAAAGATGATCGTCGACCATACCACCAGCAGCCATCACCTCATGGCAGCCTTGGAGATGAACGAAACCCGCGGTGTGGCACCGCCTGCTAAGAAGCTCGACACCCGGCGCGAAACAATGCTGAAGCATTTGGCGGAAGCGTCGGAAGATGAGTTCGACCGGACCTATCTCGACCAGCAGGTGCTGGCACATGAGGAAACGACCTCACTGATGCGCAGCTACACTGAGAAGGGGGACAACCCGCAGCTACGCTCGCTGGCGTTGAGCACATTACCGGTAGTCGAACGGCATCTCGCGCATATGACCGAGCTGCACGCCGCACTATAAGCTAACTTTATGGGAGGCGATCGGCCTCACGCTTCAGTCGCGCGAGGCCGTCGTCCCACCGCTAGTACTCAGGGTTCTGCTGGAACGCCTCAGGTCGCGCGACTACAGCGCTGAAAGATTGAGGAAGCTCGGCACCGGCCCGTTCCAGCCGCCTCCGTCGCTTTCAAGTTCCCGCTCTGGCTTCGGCTTAGACTTACGATCCACCTGACGTTCCGACGGGCTAGCACTTGCCTGTTTTTCGCTCGCCCCCTTGCTCTCGCCGCGCTCGGCTGCGGGTTTTTTGGGCTTCTCTTGACGCGGTCGGCTTTCACGCTTCGGCGCGTCGGCCTCGTGGTCGTCGCCGCTCATCTTGCCGAGCTCATAGACCGGGAGTGTCGTGCCGGTCAGCTTCTCCACGTTGGCAATGGCCTCGGCGTCTTCTGGCGTGACGAACGTGAAAGCGCGACCCTTGGCACCGGCGCGGCCCGTGCGGCCAACGCGGTGGACGTAGTCATCCGGATGCCACGGAGTGTCGAAGTTGAACACGTGACTGACACCCTTGATGTCGAGCCCTCTCGCCGCGACGTCGGAAGCGACAAGGATATTCACCTCGCCCTTCTTGAAGCGGTCCAATTCCGCGTTACGGCTCGATTGATCCATGTCGCCATGTATTTCGCCAGAACTGAAGCCGCTTTGGCGCAGACTCTTGTTGAGCTCGCGCACCGTGGTCTTGCGGTTGGCGAAGATCAGCGCGCTGGTGACATCGTCAGTGCGTAGCAACTCGCGTAGCGCCTCGCGTTTACCCCGCGAGGATACGAAGACTTTATGCTGAACGATGTTCACATTGGTCGACGCAGGGCGCGCCACTTCGATGGACTTCGGATTGTTGAGGAACCTGTCTGACAGCTTCTTGATCGGCGGCGGCATCGTCGCCGAAAACAACAAGGTCTGGCGGGTTTGCGGCAGCTTTTCGCAGATGAACTCGATGTCGGGAATGAACCCCATGTCGAGCATCCGATCGGCTTCGTCGATGACGAGGAGTTCGCACCCTGTGAGCAGGATCTTGCCCCGCTCGAACAAGTCCATCAGCCGGCCCGGGGTGGCGATCAGCACGTCAACGCCGTCATCGAGCGCTTTGACTTGGTCGCCCATTTGCACGCCGCCGATCAGCAAAGCCATCTTGAGATCGTGGTTCTTGCCGTACTTTTCGAAGTTCTCGGCGACCTGAACCGCGAGTTCGCGGGTGGGCTCAAGGATCAGGGAACGCGGCATTCGCGCGCGGCGGCGGCCGGAGGCGAGGACATCGATCATCGGCAGCACGAAACTGGCCGTCTTGCCGGTGCCGGTCTGAGCAATCGCGATCACGTCCTTCATCATCAGGACCTGAGGGATCGCCTGCGCTTGGATGGGTGTCGGCTCGCTATAGCCAGCAGCCTCGACTGCCTGCAGCAATTCGTCGGAAAGGCCGAGATCGGCAAAATTCATATCGATGGTAATGTCCGGATCGGGCGGGGTGTCCCGCGGTGCATTGAACGGACGGGACAAAACCCTCCGCAATCGCCCGCGCCTATGCGCTTGGCACCCAAAAAGTCAACCTTTCGGGCAATCAGTCTCGTGCTGCGACCAACCGGTTGAGCTGCGTAACCTGGCAACTAGCGCCCGCGCGGGACTGCAGCCGGTCGCGCCGTTCACAAAGCCGGCCGTCCTGCCGCTCAATATAAAAACCGGAATAGAAATCTTCGGCACTGCAGGTGCGCTCCAGCGAAGCGGTCAAAATGCGCTGGTCGCGCATGAACAGCAGCAACCGGTTCTCGTGCGGGCTGACCGCCGCGATCATGTTGATCGGTACGCAGTCGCCCAGCCGCACTTCCTCAAATCCCCGCGCGTCCTCGCTTAGCTCAGCAAAGGATCGCTCGGCCCGTTGCCGCGAGCTTGGCGCGATACGGACGATGACGCGTTGCTCGATACGTACCTGGCGTGCCAATTCACGGCGCGTCTCTTCGAGCAACCGAAGCGGCTCCTCGGCCTCAACGGCGAAGCCGCGCGCTGACTTTTCGCCCTCGGGCGCCGCACGAGCGGACTCATCGGGTGCGGCCGAGAGGCTCGGAGCCATCACGGGGATCGTCGGCAGCAGCAACGCCAGAGGAGTAAGGAACGCGACGACACTGTTCATCCGGACGGAACTCGGTGCGATCGGCCGTGCGAGAACAGCCAAGGAGCCCTCCCTCTAGCTCCACAGATTGAATGGTGGCTTAACTTCGACAATGGCGTTTGCAGGGCGTGCGCAGCACTGGCAAAGGCACGTCATGCACGATCCCACTGCTTTCCTCGCAGCCGCGACCGAACTGCTCGGCTCGCGCGGCCTGACCCAAGATCCTGACTTGATCCAACCTTGGCTCACCGATTGGCGGGGCCGGTTCACCGGCCGGGCGGTCGGGTTGGCCTCGCCCGCCTCGACCGCCGAAGTATCGGCATTGCTGCGCTTGTGCGCCGAGCACGGCGTGCCCGTGGTGCCGCAAGGCGGGAACAGCGGGATGTCTGGCGGAGCAACTCCAGATGCGAGTGGGCAAGCGCTACTGCTTTCCCTGCGCCGCATGAACACGATCCGACGCCTGGATGTTCAGGCGCGCGAAGTGACTTGCGAAGCAGGAGTGATCCTCCAGAGCCTGCACGACGCCGCGGCAAGGGAAGGCCTGCGGTTCCCGCTGACGCTCGGCGGCAAAGGGTCGGCGACTATCGGCGGGCTGATTGCGACGAACGCGGGCGGTACCCAAGTCTTGCGACACGGCTCGATGCGGGCGCAGGTGCTGGGACTCGAGGCCGTGCTCGCCGATGGCAGCGTATTCGACGCCCTTACCCCGCTCAAGAAAGACAACCGCGGCTTCGATCTGAAGCAGCTCCTGATCGGTTCTGAGGGTACGCTCGGCATCGTGACCGCATCCACTCTGCGACTGTTGCCGGCGCTGGCGGAACGCAGGGTGCTCTGGGCCGGCCTCGCCTCGGCAAAGGCCGCGCGCGAGTTGCTGCTTCTTGCCGAACAGCAGGCAGCGTCGGCTTTGGAGGGGTTCGAGATCATGCCCCGGCATAGCCTTGAAGCGGTGCTGGCGCATGTGCCGGGCAGCCGCTCTCCGCTGCAGGAGAAGCATCAATGGCACGCGCTCATCGAGCTAGCGGCCGACAGCGAAGGGGCGGCGGCCCTTCCCCAGCTTGCACAGGATCTACTCGAAAGCGCGTTCGAAGCTGGGGTCGTTGAAGACGCCACCATTGCGGCGAATGAAGCGCAAGCGGAGCAATTCTGGCTATTACGCGACGAGATTGCCCCAGCCGAGCGCGCGCTCGGCCCTGCGATGCAACACGACATCTCGGTTCCGGTTGCGCGGATGGCGGACTTCATCGAGGCTGCACAGCCCCGCGTCGAAGCGCGCTACCCCGGCACCCAAGCTGTCGCCTTCGGCCACCTTGGCGACGGGAATGTCCATTTCCACGTACTGGCTCCAGCCGGCGCAGTGCGCGGCGAATGGGAGAAGACCCAAGGCCACGCGATCAGCGCGTTCGTTCACGATCTGGTGACGGAGTGGGGCGGCTCGATCAGTGCGGAGCACGGGATCGGCCAGCTCAAACGAGACGAACTCGCCCGCCTGGCGGATCCTGCTCATCTCGCGATACTGCAGAAGGTCAAAAACGCACTCGACCCCCAAGGCCTGCTCAATCCGGGCAAGCTCGTGCCGCCTTGCGATTGAAGGACTGCCTGTTTAAAGCGCGAAACTGGACGGGGGCTTTGCGTCCCTCACTATGACCACCCATACCGGAGAGTGACCCATGGCCAGCGAGCCGCAAGCCCAATTGCCCCTTTTTTACAAGGACCTGATGCCCCTCAACAGCCGCGACCACGCTAATTGGCGTTCCCGTTCTATCGACAAGGCGGCATGGATCGGCAACCAGCACGCGATCCCGCTGACGGTGGAGGAGTTTCCGCTGGCCCAGCGCCACTTTCCGATCGTGTTCTCAGCCGGCGACAACCCGGTGCCCTTGGCGCTGATGGGCTTGAATGAGGGCGTGAACGTCTTTTTCGACGAAGACGGCACTCCGCGCGGTGATGCTTATGTTCCAGCCTACATCCGCCGCTATCCTTATCTTCTGGCGCGGCTTCGCCCGGATGCTGAAGAGATGTCGCTGTGCTTCGACCCAAGTTCGGAGATCCTGGGCGAATTCGACGAAGGCGAGGCTCTTTTCGCCGACAACCAGCCCACCGAGCACACCAAGAGTGTTTTGGACTTCTGCGAGAAGTTCGAGGAAGCGGGTGCCCGCACCCAAGCCTTCGTTAAGGAATTGACCGACGCGGGTCTGCTGATGGAGGGTGAAGTTGCCATCCAGCAGAACGACAAGCCGGATAACCCCTACCTCTATCGAGGCTTCCAGATGGTAAACCAAGAGAAGCTCAAGGAGATCGAGGCGGGCAAGCTCAAGACCTGGAATGAAAACGGCCTGCTTCCGCTGATCTATGCGCACCTGATGTCGCTCGACCTGATGCGCTTTATCTTCGCGAAGCAGACGGAGCAGGGAAAAGGCCCAGGAGTAGCCAACGCGCCCGCCACGGTTAACTGAGCGCAGTTCAAGCGCGGTACGACCAGCGCCGCTTTGGCTCTCCTTGGCTTGGGCGAGTTACCGATAACTGCGCTCGCGGTGAGTGAGTGGAGACGTTCGAGGCGTAAGGTGGATCGCATTGGCACGGTCCAGACCCCCTTGAAGGCGCCGCGATTGCGCTTAGATAAGTTTTGTCCACCGGGCTTCCCTCATGGCCCGGTCGGATAGGTGCGCTTCGGCGTACCTCCTCCCTGAACCTTGGCCACCTCGTGCATTGCACGGGGTGGTTTTTTCTTGGCTGCTAGATTGGCGCGGCGCTATTCCGCTGCTTGGCTCAGGCCACGGCTTTCGGCCAGTTCGTCAACCATGCGGCGCACCAATCCTATCAGGACCCGCACTACGTCACCGAGGCCTGGGCCCGGTTCCTGAAGCTCGTCGTCAAGGTAGATGGAGCGGCAGATCTCGACCTGTATAGCGTGGATACCGCGCGCGGGCGCAGCATGACGGTCAAGCACGTAACCGCCCGCATACGGCCGATTATGGGCGACCTTGCGTCCCGCGGCTGACAAGTGAGCAATCGCTGCTGCAGCAAGGTGCGCATCGCACGCAGCGCCGAAGCGATCGCCGATCACGAAATCCGGCGCACCGTCGCTGCCTTGCTTGGGGCCTAACGGCGGCATGGAATGTAAGTCGATCAGCAGCACCGAACCCCATTGATCGCGCAGTCGCTCGAGGGAATCTGCAAGCGCAGCGTGGTAAGGTTTGTGAACCTGTTCAATTCTGTCGCTGAGTTCCCGATGGCTCATCGGTCGTTTCCAAAGCTCGCCGCGGCCTGGCAACCGTCTTGGCACGAGACCCAGCCCGCTGCGCGCGCGCCGTCCTGCAGCGGAATGACGCAGTACGGGAGAGCCGCCAGCCACCATCTCCCAATCGACGTCGTCCGGATCACGGTTGAGGTCGATCATAGCGCGAGGAGCCTTGGCGAGGAGCAAGCCAGCGCTCGTCTCTCGGGCCATGGCTTTAGCCAGCACGTCTGCATAGCGATCTTCAAGCCGGATGCTCGCGGCGGCATGATCACGCATCTGCAGGATCAGTTCGTGCGGATAACAGCGGCCACTGTGAGGGACTGCTATCAAGACCGGCAGATGCGCAGGTTCTCTTAGAGCTGTCGTGAAGGCAGGTTTTCCCGGTGCTCCCGGGATAGAACCTCCCGGTACGACGCGCGAGTCGCGGTCTGCTGCCAGATCATCGGTCACGGTGTTTTGCTGGCCTTCTTTCCGACCTGTGTCAAAGCTGGTCAGGCCCGATAATCTATGAGATTCTTAAGCCTGCGCCGATTATGGAACGGCCTCGATCAAACGTATTGAGGTTTCCATGATCCACATCCTGCTGGCCGAAGACGACGAAGCGATGCGCACCTACCTGGTGCGTGCGCTGCAGCAGGCCGGCTATGGCGTCGATGCAGTCGATCGGGGCACCGAAGCGGTTCCGCTTCTGGAAGCGAACGATTACGATCTGCTGCTCTCCGACATCGTGATGCCAGAAATGGACGGAATCGAACTTGCGCAGCGTTGCGCAGAGATCAGCCCGCGTACGCGTGTGATGTTTATCACCGGCTTCGCCGCGGTGACTCTAAAGGCCAGCCGCGAAGCGCCCCGCGCGAAAATGCTGTCGAAGCCCTTTCATCTGAAAGACCTGGTGCTCGAAGTTGATCGCATCTTCGAGGACGAGAAAACGGAAGCGCACTTCCGCCCTTAGCCCTCTTGTCAGCGCAAGGCGGCAACGCTAGATGGCGCGCCTGCCGTCCGCCCGACGCGGGCAGCCTGGAATGGTACGGGCGTATAGCTCAGTGGTAGAGCACTGTGTTGACATCGCAGGGGTCGGAAGTT
>CAYTPY010000097.1:0-7103 GCA_964439725.1 uncultured Erythrobacter sp.
AGACGTGGTTCATCAGCTGAAGGTCGGGCCCGGCCTGCTGCAGCAGCTTCTGCGGCACCGGATAGAGCGGCTCTCCGGCAGTCCATCCTTCCGGCAGGTCCCACTCCAGACGCATGCCGTATCCGGCATCGCCGGGGTTCGCCCAATAGCCGTGCCAACCGGGATCGGGCGTAAACTTGATCGCCAGCGTCAGCGTCTCGCCGGGCACCGGCGGCCCGTCAGCAATCAACTCGGCCGCGAGGTGCCTGGTTGTCGAAGGGGCAGCCAACTGCGCCGAGGACGGGAGCGCCAAGGCCAGCGCCAGCAAGGCGAACAGGGCTTTCAGCAGAGGTATCGAGCTTGCGCGCATCGCCGCATTGGCTCTAGGGCACTGCCTCATGGCGGACAAGCGTGACCTCCTGATCCTCGGCGGCGGCCTCGTCGGCATGACGCTGGCACTGGCGGCTGCTCGCAAAGGCATCTCCAGCCATGTCGTCGACCGCGCCGACCCCGCCGAACTGACCGCCGAAGGCTTCGATGGCCGCGCTTCGGCCATCTCCACCGCCAGCTGGAACCTGTTCGAGAACATTGGCCTGGCCGCCTCACTCGCGCCGCACGGTTGCCCCATCCGGTCGATCGCAATCACCGACAACATGAAACCCGGCCGCATCGATTTCGAGCCGGAGCCGCACGAAGGCTCGCTCGGCTTCATGTTCGCCAATCGCCAGCTTCGCCTCGCCTTGTTCGAAGCGGCGAAGGACGAGCCGCTGATCGCCTGGCACGCCCGCTCTGAAGTGACCGAGCGGCAGCGCGGGGAATTCGGCGTCAGCGCCACTCTCGCCAGCGGCACTCGCCTCGATGCCTCGCTCATGGTCGCCGCCGAAGGCCGCAATTCGCCCACCCGCGAAGAAGCTGGCATTGCCGTCGCCAAATGGGACTATCGCCATCGCGCGATCATCACCGTCCTGACCCATGCCAAGCCGCACGATGGCGTGGCTTGGGAAATCTTCTATGCCGCAGGTCCCTTCGCGCTCCTGCCAATGCTCGATAAGTCAGACGGCAGCCACCGCAGCGCGCTGGTCTGGACCGTGAACGAGCGCGACGCGGCGGGCGTTCTCGCCCTGTCCGACCGGGCTTTTGTCGCCGAGGTCGAGAAGCGCATGCATGGCATCTACGGCGCGATCGATGTCGACGGGCCCCGCTCGTCCTATCCGCTCGGCTTTCACCACACCGCGAAGATCACCGCGCGGCGTCTCGCTCTCGTCGGGGACGCCGGCCACGGGCTGCACCCGATCGCCGGACAAGGTCTCAATGTCGGCTTGCGCGACGTGGGCGCACTCGTCGAAGTCATCGTCGAAGGCATGCGCCTTGGCCTCGATCCGGGCGATGCGCAGTTGCTGACCCGCTACGAGCGTTGGCGCGGTCTCGATACCTTCATGGTCGCGCTCGCCACCGACGGGCTCACCCGCCTGTTCGGCGTGCCGGGCCGCTTGCCAAGCGCCATCCGCCGCCTCGGCATGGGGTTTGTCCAGCGCGCGCCTATGCTCAAGACCTGGTTCATGGACGAAGCGCGCGGCACATCGGGCAAGTTACCCGAACTGCTCCGCGGCTAAGTTCGGCGCTCAGTCGCCGGCAACCGGGCTCGGCTGCTCGATGCTGCGACCTGAACCGTCCCGCAGCGAGCGCGGCTCCAGCAAAGCTGCGGTTTCGAGCAGTTCCAGCGCCCGCTGCGCCGTCGCGTAGCGCTCGGCATCGGCGATCCAGTCGGCCGCACCTGCGGCATTGGGCATGTTGCGCACTTCCGAAATGGCTGCCTCGGGCCGGCCGCTTTCCAGGAACAGCCGCGCCCGCTCCATCCGGCGACGCGGCTCGGGCGAAGGCGAGCCTTCCCGCCTGATTACGAACAACTCTCCCAGTTCTCGCGTCAGCCAACTCACCGCCCCTTCTTGAGGCGGCGCCTTCGCAAGTGATGGAGCCAGCCCGTCGAGCCGCGCGATTAGGCGGTCGAGCGTGACCGGATCGCGCGATACCTCGATGACCGTGCGGACCGCATTGGGCTGCGCGTCACCGAAGCGCAGCCGCAGTTGGTCACCGAGGTAGCCGAGCGGCACGCCTCTATCGAGCGAGCGGCGCACCGCAAAGACCACCAGCAGCGCCTCTGCCCGTGCCGCGTTTCCTGCGGCGGCCTGCGCCTGAAGGTCGAGCCGGACGATCCGCTGCTCCAGCGCCGCGACCCGCTGGTCGATGCCGCCCTGCTGTTCCGCCACCTGCTCGACGCGCTGTGCAGCTTGGCGCGCGTCGACTGGTGCCGCGGGCGGCTCTACCTGAGGCGGAGGCGCCGGCGTGATCTCAACCGGCACTTGTTGCCGCTCGAAACCCGCCACGCCGAGTTGATCGAGGCCGGGCCGCCCCAGCAAGAACCAGGTGGCGACCACGCCCAGCAGGAACGCGCCGAGCCCGAGGCCGATCAGCGCCTTCACTTGGCTACGGCGGCGACGGGCGGTCGTCGAGGCGGTGGAGAATGCTTCGGCCATAATTCCTTCGCGCGCCCCGCCCTGCGACCGATCGGTCCCGCTCACACCCTGGGCCCGGGCCAATCGCGCGGTTCATGGCACATGTCGCGCGCCAAAGCCAAGAGCATGGGTTCGTCGGCAGTAGCGGCGGAGCGGACCTCGGCCCAGCTTTCCCCCGCGGCTGCTGCGATACGCGGGCCCAGCGCCGCCAGGCGAATAGCGCTGCGCGGAACGCTGAGCCGATCGCACTCCTGCGCGAAATGCCGGGCAGCCGCCGCCGAGTGCAGCAGGACGAGAGCCCCATCGCGCAGCCGATCGGCCAGGTCTTCGGGAAGCCCTTGGGGCTTGCTCCGGTAAGCAACGCGAGTCACCACTTCGATGCCTGGGGGAGGCTCCAGCGGCACATGCTCTTCGCCCGTCACGCGCAACAGGCGCAGCGGCGGTACCAGCGTGTCCACCAGCTGCTGCAGCACCCCAGGGCCTACCGCAGCAATCGTGAATCCCGCCTTCTCAGCCGCTGCCGCCGTCGCGCTGCCTACTGCGTAGACAGGTTTCGCCCGCAGCGCCTGCAACTCGGGCCCGCCATGCCGCACGACGTTGGCGCTGCCGAGCAGCAGCGCATCAAGCGCGGCGGCATGCGGGGCCTGCCACGGGAGCGGCCGTATTTCGAACAGCGAACAGCCCTCGATAGTCAGGCCCGCAGCTGCCCCCGCTTCGACCGTCGCCGAGCAGCCGGGCTCGGGACGGATCGTCAGGATCAGCTCGCTCATCGTGCCCCGGAAAAGTGCGCGGAAATGCCCGGGGTCGCACGTGCCAGAAGATCGGCGGCGAGACGCTTTGGACCATCGGCATCGCCCGTAGGGAACGTGGCCGAGCCATCGACCCGCTCCGCTCCGTCGGGGCTGAACAGTGCGGCGCGCATCGTCAGCATCGCGTTCTCGCCTTCGCAGAGCACCGCGATCGGGCTGTGGCAGTTGCCGCCGAGCCCGGCCAGCAGCGCCCGCTCCGCCAGAGCTTCGGCGCGGCTCGGCGCATGATCGATCGCCGCCAGCCACTCACGCGTGCGGACATCGTCGCTGCGGCACTCGATCCCGATGGCTCCTTGAGCCGGAGCGGGGAGCCACTCGTCGACGGCTAGAGGATGCCCGGTGCCAGTCTCGCCCAGTCGCTCGAGCCCGGCCGCGGCGAGGAAGGTCGCATCGACTTCGCCCGCCGCCAGCTTGGCCAGCCGTGTCGCTACGTTGCCGCGGAAGGTGACAACCCGGCAGTCAGGACGCGCATGGAGCACCTGCGCCGCCCGCCGCGGCGCGCTGGTCCCGATCGTCGCCCCTTCCGGCAAAGCACTGAGGCTCGTCGCACCGATCAGCACATCGCGCTTGTCGGCGCGCGGCAGGATCGCGGCGAGCTCGAAAGCCTCCGGCCGCCACGTCTCGACGTCCTTCAGCGAGTGAACCGCTGCGTCGATCCGGCCTTCCACCAGCCAGGCGTCGAGCTCGCGCGTCCACAAAGCCTTGCCGCCGATTTCGGCGAGCGGCCGGTCCTGCACCTTGTCGCCGCTAGCCAGCACCGGCACCAGTTCGAGCGCGGTTTCTTCCCAACCGTGGGCCGCGCAGAGCCGCGCGCGTGTCTCCTCGGCTTGGGCCATCGCGAGCGGCGAACGGCGTGTGCCGAGTTTGAGGAGCGGGATTCCAGCCATAGGGTCGGCTTGCCCTAGACAGCGTTTGCGTCCAGTGGAAGCTTCGCATGAGGATGGTACTCGGCATCGAGAGCAGCTGCGATGAAACCGCCGCAGCGCTGGTGACAGACGATCGCCGGATTCTCGCGCAGGCGATTGCCTCGCAGGATGACCGGCACGCGCCCTATGGCGGCGTCGTTCCCGAGATTGCGGCCCGCGCCCACGTCGAGCGCCTGACGCCGCTGATCGAGCGAGTGCTGCACGAAGCGAACGTCTCGCTCGACCAGTGCGACGCCGTCGCTGCCACCGCCGGGCCTGGCCTGATCGGAGGGGTCATGGTCGGCCTCGTCACCGCCAAGGCGCTCGCCATGGCCAGCGACAAGCCGCTGCTGGCGATTAATCACCTCGAAGGTCATGCGCTGAGCCCGCGCCTCGCCGATGCCGACCTTAGGTTTCCGTACGCGCTGCTGCTCGTGTCGGGCGGGCACTGCCAGTTGCTCGAAGTACGCGGCGTCGGTCAGTACCGCCGCCTCGCTACGACTATCGACGACGCGCTGGGCGAAGCCTTCGACAAGACCGCCAAGATCCTCGGCCTCGGCTTCCCGGGCGGCCCAGCGGTCGAGCGCCTCGCAGCCGAGGGGGACCCGAAAGCGGTCCCGCTGCCCCGCCCCCTGCTCGGCAGTGCCGAGCCGCACTTCTCGTTTGCCGGCCTCAAGAGCGCGGTCTTGCGTGCGCACGAGAGCGGCCAGCACCAGCCGGCCGACATCGCCGCCAGCTTTCAGCAAGCTGCGATCGATTGCCTGCTCGACCGCTCGCGCCGCGCGCTAGCGGGAATGGGCCAGGTCACCGCGCTTGTCGTCGCGGGCGGTGTGGCGGCGAACAGCAGCGTCAGGCAAGCGTTGGAAGGCCTCGCTGCAAGCCATGACCTGCGCTTCGTCGCGCCGCCGCCGGCCCTGTGCACCGACAATGCCGCGATGATCGCCTGGGCTGGCCTCGAGCGGCTTGCCATCGGCGCCGCCGGCGACCCACTCGATATCGCTGCTCGTCCCCGCTGGCCGCTCGATGCGGAAGCGGAGCCGGTGCGCGGGGCTGGAGTCAAAGCTTGAGCACGCCCGCGATTGGCGTCATCGGCGCCGGAGCTTGGGGCACCGCGCTGGCGCAGATGCTGGCCAGCGATGGGCGGCCGGTGCTGCTCTGGGCGCTGGAACCGCAGCTCGTGGAGGAGATCAACGCGGCACGAAGCAATTCGCTCTACCTGCCCACGGCAGCGCTTGCGCCATCTATCCGCGCGACAGGCGATCTTGCAGAAGCCGCCCATTGCGAGGTGCTTCTCTTGGTAACGCCGGCGCAGCACCTCGGGACGACGCTCGCGCAGATGCCCGCTTACCCTGCGGATCTCGTGCTCTGCGCGAAAGGTATCGAAGCCGGCTCGGGCCGCACGATGCACGAAGTCGCCGCCGCCACCGCACCTGACAGCCAGATCGCCGTCCTCTCCGGTCCGACGTTCGCTCACGAGGTTGCCGGCGGGCTGCCCACCGCGGTGACGCTCGCCTGCGGCGGAGGGGAAGCGCAGTGGCAGCGCCTCGCTCCCGTCATCGCACGGCCGGCCTTCCGTCCTTACTATAGCGACGACCTGATCGGCGCGGAGGTCGGCGGCGCGGTCAAGAACGTGCTCGCGATAGCCTGCGGGGTGGTCGACGGCCTCAAGCTGGGCCAAAACGCGCGCGCGGCCTTGATCGCTCGCGGCTATGCCGAAATGCAGCGTTTCGGCGACGCGCTCGGCGCTCAGCGCGCCACGCTGGCGGGCCTTTGCGGCCTGGGCGATCTGGTGCTGACCTGCTCCTCCACTTCGAGCCGCAACTTCTCGCTCGGCAAGGCGCTCGGCCAAGGCGGGGATGCCAAAGCGCTGATGAGTGACAGGCGCACGGTGGCCGAAGGCGCCCATACCGCTCCAGTCCTGCTCGATCTTGCCCGCCGCCGCAGCATCGACATGCCGATCACGGAGGCCGTGGTCCGGCTGCTCGAGGGCGCGCCCGCGCAGAGCATCGCCGGCGAGCTCCTCGCGCGGCCGCTCACTACCGAAGGACCGGGCGCTTGAACGCCACCCCGGCCGGCGAGGGGCCGGGAGGCGACCTTGCCACTCTCGCGCGCGGCGGGCGCACCAACTTTCTGGGCTTCTTGCTGCGGCTCGCGGCGCGACTACCGTTCCTCTTCATCGCCGGCCGCTTCTACGGCGCCGATGCACTGGGCCGCTTCGCCTCGGCGCTCGTGGTCGTCGAACTGGTCGCGATGCTCTGTACGATCGGTGAGAAGCGCGGCTTGGCCCAGCGGCTGTCCGAAAGCGACGACGACCCCGGCCACTTGGTCTTCGACAGCCTGACCGTCGCGTTCGTGATGGGCAGCCTGGCGGCTCTCGTCCTGTGGCTCGTCCCCGCGCCGATGTTCCCGAGCGGCATCTATACCGATGCCGACCGCTTCATCGTCCTCGCCATTCCCGCTCTCGCCGTCACCGAGATCCTGCTTGCTGCCCAGGCCTACCGCTACGACATCGCCGCAACCGTGCGGGCCCGCGCGATCGTCGAGCCTTGGACGATCTCGATCATGGCCGGCGTATTCGCGTTGGCTGCCGTGACCAGCGGGCTTTCGCTAGCCTACCTGATCTCGATCTATGCCGCGCTGATCACCGCAGCTTGGCCGTTCTTGCGCAGCTATGGACTGCCACGGGGCTGGAAGCCTGCGCCGGGGCGCATGTACCGAATGACGGTGCGCGGCCTCCCCCTCGCCGCCGCCGACGCGATCGAGTGGGGCACCCGGCGCCTCGACATCTTCATTCTCGGCCTGTTCGCGGTGCCCGCGGCTGTCGGCGTCTATTACGTCGCCCAGCAGGTCGCCAGCCTGCCGCAGAAGCTCAAGACCAGCTTCGAGCCGATCCTCGG
>CAYTPY010000098.1:0-6992 GCA_964439725.1 uncultured Erythrobacter sp.
TGTTCTCGCCGGCGGTGGTTCCGGCGCACCGCGGCATGGTGGTGGAAGTGCCGCTGCCGCTGTCGGCGATGGGGGGCGCAGCGGACCCCGACGCGCTGCGCGAGGCGCTGGCCGCGTTCTACGCCGGCAGCCAAGTGGTGCGGATGGGCGAGGACCCGGGCGCGGAACTGCTGCTGCGCGCTTCGGCCGAGCCGAGCGACGCGCTGGACCTGCACGTGTTCGCGTCGGCCGACGGCAGCCAGGCGCGGCTGGTGGCGGTGCTCGACAACCTCGGCAAAGGGGCGAGCGGGGCGGCGGTGCAATCGCTGAACCTAATGGCCGGCGTCGAGGAAACCGCCGGACTCCGGCTCTGATCGGGCTCCAACTGCCTAATTGTTAGGCAGCGCCTGCCTGTTTTTCTGCCAAGGCCCGCCGAGACGCCCTGCCCCGCGCCGCCCGCGATCCGCCGCGCCGCCGGGCCTTCTGCCATGAAACGGCCTTTTCCGGCGGTTCGCGATTGTCTACGCGTGCGTGCAGCGCCTTGGCACGATTCTTGGAAGAAGGTTGCCGGGGGATGGTGAGAGCCGTCCGGCGCACGTGCGTCCGGACCAGCCCTAGGGGGTCACGTGAAGAAGATCGAAGCCATCATCAAGCCGTTCAAGCTCGACGAGGTGAAGGAAGCGCTCCACGAAGTGGGCGTTTCGGGCATCACCGTGACCGAGGCCAAAGGCTTCGGCCGGCAGAAGGGCCATACCGAGCTCTATCGCGGCGCCGAATATGTCGTCGACTTCCTGCCGAAGGTGAAGCTGGAAGTGGTGGTGCCCGACGCCCAGGCCGAAGCGGTGGTCGAAGCGATCGCCGCGGCGGCGCAGACCGGGCGCATCGGCGACGGCAAGATCTTCGTGTCGACGATCGATTCCGCGCTTCGCATCCGCACCGGCGAGAAGGACGAAGACGCGATCTAGACGGTTTTCCCCCTTCTCCCGCCCGCAGCGCAGCGAAGGGCAAGGAGGGGGTCGGGGATGGCGGGCTTGTCCGCCGTCCCGCTCACCCACCCCCGGCCCTTCCCGCGAGCGGGAGGGGAGAATCGAACGAAATCCCGCCCTTTGACGGGCGGACCAGGAAGGAAGACGAGAAATGGCCAGCGCATCGGATATCGTGAAGCGGATCAAGGACGAAGAGATCGAATGGATCGACCTCCGCTTCACCGACCCCAAGGGCAAGTGGCAGCACCTGACGATGGCTTCGGGCGTGATCGACGAGGACATGCTCGAGGAAGGCCTGATGTTCGACGGATCGTCGATCGCCGGCTGGAAGACGATCAACGAATCCGACATGATCCTGAAGCCGGACCTCACCGAAGTGTGGATGGACCCGTTCAGCGCCACCCCGATGATGATCGTGGTCTGCGACATCGTCGAACCTTCGACCGGTGAACTCTATTCGCGCGATCCGCGCTCGACCGCCAAGCGGGCCGAGGCGTTCCTCGCCACCACCGGGATCGGCGACACCGTCTATGTCGGGCCGGAAGCCGAGTTCTTCATGTTCGACGATGTCCGCTTCGAGGACGGCTATGCCGGTTCGGGCTATCGCATCGACGACATCGAGCTGCCGACCAACACCGGCACCGAGCTGGAAGGCGGCAACCTCGCTCACCGTCCGCGCGCCAAGGGCGGATATTTCCCGGTCGCGCCGGTCGACAGCGCCGTCGACATCCGCGGCGAGATGGTCACCACCATGCTGGAAATGGGCCTGCCCTGCGACAAGCACCACCACGAAGTGGCGGCCGCGCAGCACGAGCTGGGACTGACGTTCGGCACCCTGGTCCAGACCGCCGATCGCATGCAGATCTACAAGTACGTGGTGCACATGGTGGCGCAGGCTTACGGCAAGACCGCGACCTTCATGCCCAAGCCGATCGCCAAGGATAACGGCAGCGGCATGCACACCCACATCTCGATCTGGGACGGCGGCAAGCCGACTTTCGCCGGCAACGGCTATGCCGGGTTGTCGGACAACTGCCTGTTCTTCATCGGCGGCGTGATCAAGCACGCCAAGGCGCTGAACGCCTTCACCAACCCCAGCACCAACAGCTACAAGCGGCTGGTGCCGGGCTACGAAGCGCCGGTGCTGCTGGCCTATTCGGCCCGCAACCGCTCGGCCTCGTGCCGGATCCCTTATGGTTCGGGCGAGAAGGCCAAGCGCGTCGAGTTCCGCTTCCCCGACGCGATGGCCAATCCGTACTTGTGCTATGCCGCGCTGCTGATGGCCGGCCTCGACGGGATCCTGAACAAGATCCACCCGGGCGAGCCGATGGACAAGAACCTCTATGACCTGCCGCCGGCCGAGCTGGCGGAAGTGCCGACGGTGTGCGGCAGCTTGCGCGAGGCGCTGGAGGCGTTGCAGGCGGACTACGAGTTCCTGCTGAAGGGCGACGTGTTCTCCAAGGACCAGATCGACGCCTATTGCGAGGTCAAGTGGGAAGAGGTGATGCGCTGGGAAACCACGCCGAGCCCGGTCGAATTCGACATGTACTACAGCTCCTGATCCGACGGGGGCCATCTCCCTCCGCTTGCGGGAGGGGGTGGGCCTGTCGTGGGCGAGGTTTGTTTCGCGGACATGCCCCCCCCTAGCCCCTCCCGCGGGCGGGAGGGGGACAGGGTTCGGAATGGGGGGGAATGGGCGTCCGGAGCGATCCGGGCGCCTTTTTCGTGGAGCGCCCTACCGCTTGCGGGAGGGGCCGGGGGTGGGTCTGCCGAGGCAGAGCTTCTTTCGCGGACGCGCCCACCCCTAGCCCCTCCCGCAGGCGGGAGGGGGACTAGGGCTTGTCTCCCCTGCTTGGGGGAGAGGTTGCGCCAAAGTGGGACGGGGGGCGCGAGATCGGGCGGGGAAATTGAACTCCGCCGGCCGGCAACTTATTGATTGGCCATGCTGCTTGCCCTGGGACTGCTGGCCTCGTGCGGGGCCCTCGTGGCGCTGGCGGTGCTGGCGTGGCGGTGGCTGGCGAAGTCGTGGCAGGTAGTCGAGGACGAGCGGCTGCCCGGACGCGCGGGCAACCCGGACGGAATCATCCAGAGCTGGTTCGGCCTCAAGCCGCGGCGGCTGACCTACCGGCGCGACGCGCGCGGACGGTTTCGGCGGCATCGGCGGTGAAGCGATAGAAAGACGAGGGTCGCCGGATGGATGACAAGTTCATCAACCGCGGCCGCCAAGCGCTGAACAGCCGCAAGCTGAGAAGCTTCGACGACCCGCCGCTACGTTGACGCGTCGATGGCTTTCACAAGCCAGCAGCATCCAACCCCATCTGCCAGAAGTCTGCTTCCAGGCGCGACGCCTTTCCGAACAGCGCAGCCAGTTCCTCAAAGCGCCGCTCCGTCATCGACCGCTCGGCGAGATCGTCGAGCAGCTTTCGGGACCCGAGGGCCAATTGCTGGAAAGCATCGCCGGCATATTCGCCGATCCATTCGCGATAAGGATGATCCCCCAGCGCCTCGATGCCTTCGGGCGCGAGCGCTCGGCCGATCTCTGCATAACCGATCACGCAGGGCGCCAAGGCCACGTGCAGGTCGAGCAGGTCGCCGGCCGCGCCGCAATCGAGGACGAAGCGCGTGTAGGCCACGGTAGCCTGATGCTCCGGGACCGCGTGCAGCGCCTCTGGCGATAGACCCCAGCGGCCGCAGAGCCTCACATGCAGCTCGGTTTCGTTCAGTATGCCCGCGAGACCGGCCTGCGCGGCGCGAATGTCGGGAAGAGTGCGGCTCTTGTACGCCGCGAGCGCCCACGCCCGTGAGAACTGGATCAAGAACAGGTAATCCTGCACCAGGTAAGCGCGAAAGGCTTGGTCCGGCAGTGTCCCAGCACCCAATTGGCGCACGAATTCATGCTCGGCATAGGACTGCCAATCGTCTGCAGCGGCCTGTTTCAGGCGATCGAAAACATCCATTGTCGTACTCCATTCTGGTAAGCGGCCTTGAAAGAGCGTCTTCTGGAGCATCACGGCCGGGAAGGAGAGACCGCGGGCTCGATTCCTGGCGCGGAGGCGAGGACCGGTTCAGGTACCTTTGGAAGCGTCCTAGCGACGCTCACGCTTCCATGGCGGTACGGATATCGCCTTCCAAGCCGACCTGGACATAACGCGAGCCGAGGTTTCCGAACCGCCCACTGGTCACCGTGACAATATCTTCGAGCGGCATGGCCTTGGCATCGCTTTCGGGCCGCGACACGAAAAGTTCGGCCTGGAACAGGCCATCGGCTTCGAAGCCAGATGTATCGATACCGCGAGCCTTGAGCGCATTTAGGCTTCGCTCGAACTCTTCCTCATTCCGGAAGCGGCGCTGGACGAACGTGGATCCAGCCAGCTTTTCGGTCACCAAGCCGCGCTCGGCGAAGGCAGCAATGAACTGGTCGTACGGGAACATGCGCAGGACAAACGAGATGATCCACGGCTGCGCAGGCAGCGCATCGAGGAGCCTGCTATAGGTCCGGTGGGTGACATAGCCGACTGCGCCGGTCGAGAGCAGCACGTTGGCGGGGGCGATGATCGCACAGTCCGAGGTCGACAGCGTGCTGTTTTCGAGGTCCGCCGCAACTCCATCGATGTGAAGGCCCGCCTCGTTGGCATAGCGTATCGCCGGTGCAGCAATGTCGAGTCCGATGAATCGTGCGGAGCCGATTTCCGGCCAGCTGGAATAAAACAGACGGTCGAGCCGGATTAGCTCCTCCGCCTCCAGCTCCATCATCTCCCGCCGCGCATATCGTTGATGCAGGCAACCGAAGCTCACGGGAAAACGATGAATGGCGGCGTTGATGCCATAGGAGCAGCCGATATCGAGAACGGTATTCTGCTGCCCGTGAAAGCGGGCCCGGGCATCGAGCAACTGGCGGATCACCGGCTCGGCCACGTCGGGGATCATATAATCGAGCGCGCCCAGTACAGAATAATAGGAACGCGGGTCGCAGCTCTTGTAGATGTCGTCAAATATCGCTTTGCTGCGATTAATATCATTAATTGCTTCGGGCAAAGGTGCCTCCAGATTCATTTTGCACGATGCAAAGATTTGCCAATCATCGTGGATTGGACACCCCTAACATGGGGGAGCGGTTGTTCAACCTACCAGCGGGAGCGCCGGATCCTTGGGCGGTCCTGCTCGGACGCAGCAGCTGCGAGGCGACATCTCGCCGCTCTTGGGTTATTGTTCAGGCCAACAGCGCCGCTGATGGAGAATAGCGCGATATGAACCGTGATCCTGTCGATCGTTGGGTCCCGTCCGGAGTCGCCAATGCCCGGATAAGCGGCCGCGTCGTTGCGGCCGGCCGGGCCTTGGCCGGCGTCAGCGCAGCAGACCTGGCCGCAGCTTGCGGTCTCCCGGTCGAGACCATCATCAATCTGGAGGCCAAGGGCAGCGCCTGGGTCCGTTCCGAGGCAGAAGTCGCGACGGTCAAGCGCGGGCTGGACCACTTTGGGGTCGTGATCGTCGACGAGTCCGACGGAATGGGCGCTGGTGTCAGACTGAAGTTCACGCGTGTCGACACCAAGCAGATCACCCGTCTCGAAGGAGAAGGCGGGATCGTCGCGTCCGACGACGCGCCCTGAGAGCCATAGCCAGTGGCTGGGCCGCGGTTGCGGCGCGCGCAGCCGTGACCTTCAGATGGTCCAGACGAACGGTATCCTGGTCTGCCCCTTAGGGAGACCTGCTTCGTCGTACCGCCGCTCTACGATGACGCCCGCCCCCTGGTCATCGATCGCGACCACCGTGCTGCACCGGGTGCCGTAGACCGGATGGCGGATGAATATGGGGGAAGCGCGCGGCTCCTGCGGCGCGTCCGATGGAAGCGCAGAGACGATCCCGACGTCAGGGAGTGTTTCGTCCCTCAAGGCATCGAGCAAAGTCTCCGGATGCTCGGCCTCGTTTACGACCCAGTCGAGCAGCTGGGCCTTGAGCTGCAAGGTCTTGGACCAAGGCTCATCCAGCGTCCCGTTGGACAACCCATAGATGCCGGGCGGGAGGCGGCTGCGCACGGGTTCTGGCTGGTTCGACAGGAACCAGGCCTGATCCTGGTCGATGAGGATCAGGTTGAAAGGGTTGAACTCGGCAAGCTCGGCCGTACCGAGCTCCGCCAACAGTTCCCCTGACAGCAAGCCCGCGACAAGCGCACCGCGCGAGGTGCGTTCCGGCTCCGCCCCGCCATGGCCGCGAAGGTTGGTGACGACGGCGAAGCGGCGTCGCTCCGAAACGCCCAGCCACGTCCCACCCGACTCCAGGTCTCGGCCGGCGATCACGTGGCCGTGTTTCTCCCAACGCGCGAGCGGCGCCGCCGGCCGGTTATGCAACTCGTCGCGGTTACCGGCGAAGACGAGCGGCCATCGCGGATGGGCGCGCCAGGCAAAGGCAAGGACACACATCGGCAGACTATCTCCGTGCGACCGGCAGCTTAGCAAGGAATACTGATTGCCGCCTCACCTTACCTGAGCAGGAGCGGCCTGGGCGCGCGCTATTGTCCCGTTGAGCCGTACCATGTCACCACTCAGGCAACTTCAGCACCAGCGCGTGGCTCGTGCCGGAACGTCGCGCGAAGATGGGCGCTTGATGTTCTACGCATCATCAGGAGGCAGGCAGAAATGGCAGAAGAACGGCGCGCGACACTCTATAGGATGGTCCTTCCGGATCACACCTGCCCGTTCGGGGTGCGGGCAAAAGACCTGCTGGAAGAGCACGGCTACGAAGTCGAGGACAAGATTCTCGGCACACGCGAGGAAACCGACGCTTTCCAGGCGGAACACGATGTTCAGACCACCCCGCAGGTCTTCATCGATGGCGAGCGGATCGGCGGCAGCGACGAACTCGCCCGCTTTTTAGCGGAGAGTTGAGGCAGGGCGGTTCAGGAACAGGCGCGCCTTGCCGGTTCCGCAAGTGCTCAAACACGGCCGAGAAGAAAACTGGCGGAGCGGGAGGGATTCGAACCCTCGATACGGGGTTACCGTATACACACTTTCCAGGCGTGCGCCTTCGACC
>CAYTPY010000099.1:0-6871 GCA_964439725.1 uncultured Erythrobacter sp.
ATGTCGGTCGACAGGGTCGGCTGGTAGCCCACAGCCGAAGGAATACGGCCGAGCAACGCCGACACTTCCGAGCCAGCCTGGGTGAAACGGAAGATGTTGTCGACGAAGAACAGCACATCCTGCCCTTCCTGGTCGCGGAAATATTCGGCCATGGTCAGGCCCGACAGCGCGACGCGGGCACGGGCGCCCGGCGGCTCGTTCATCTGGCCGAACACCAACGCCACCTTGGAACCTTCGGAGGTCGCGTTGCCCTCGGCGTCCTTGGCGATAACGCCGGCATCGAGGAACTCGTGGTAAAGGTCGTTACCTTCGCGGGTGCGCTCGCCGACGCCGGCGAACACCGAAACGCCGCCGTGGCCCTTGGCGATGTTGTTGATCAGTTCCTGGATCAGCACGGTCTTGCCGACGCCGGCGCCGCCGAACAGGCCGATCTTACCGCCGCGGGCATAAGGGGCGAGAAGGTCGATGACCTTGATGCCGGTGACGAGAATTGCCGCCTCGGTGGACTGGTCGACGAATTCCGGCGCCTTGGCGTGGATGGGTGCCGAGATTTCGCTGCCGACCGGGCCACGCTCGTCGATCGGCTCGCCGATGACGTTGAGGATGCGGCCGAGAGTCTTGGGGCCGACCGGCACGGTGATTTGGGCGCCGGTGTTGACCACTTTCTGGCCGCGAGTCAGGCCGTCCGTCGCGTCCATAGCGATGGTGCGAACGGTATTCTCGCCGAGGTGCTGCGCGACTTCAAGGACGAGCCGGTTACCGTTGTTGTCGGTTTCCAGTGCGCTCAGGATGGCAGGCAGCTCACCTTCGAAGGCGACGTCGACGACGGCGCCGATGACCTGGGCTACGGTTCCTTCGGTCGTCTTGTTGAGCACGGGGGCGGTGGCCATGATTCTAGTCCTGATGGTTGGGCCGCGGCTTAGGCGGCGCAGGTTTTCTCGGGGGCGTCGAGGGTCCATTCCCCGTCACCTGGAACGATAGTTGCCTTGTTGCGGCGATGTTCGTCTTCGCCCAGGCCGTACTCGCAAACGAAACCGTCTTTGCCAAAACCCTGCGAGCGGCACAGGGAAGTACTGACCGGGGGTGCCTCGCCGCATGCTTCAGCATAGACGGTGGCGAAGATCTCTTCGTTGGGCGTGGGCAAGCTGGGTTCGACGATTGCGACCGCCGCCTGAGTTTCGACAGGTGCAGGTTCGGTAGGCTCTTGAGAATTGCATGCGGCGAGTGCGACCAGCGCGGCACATGCGAGTAGCGACCTCATAAGGCTTCGGCTCCGGCGATAATTTCAATCAATTCGGTGGTGATCGCAGCCTGGCGGCTGCGGTTATACTGGATGGTCAGCTTGTTGATCAGCTCGCCCGCGTTACGCGTGGCATTATCCATCGCAGTCATCGAAGCACCCTGTTCGGATGCCTGATTCTCAAGCAGTGCACCGAACACCTGGGTCTTCAGGTAGCGCGGCAACAATTCGGCGAGGATTTCCTCCTCGTCGGGTTCGTATTCAACGGCAGCGTTGCTCGTTTCGGCGAGTTCCGGGGTGGGAACCGGAATGATTTGCAGCCGGGTCGGCTCTTGCGTCAGGGCCGACTTGAACCGGCTGAAGAACAGGTGCGCGACGTCGAACTTGCCGGCATCATACATCTCGACCAGTTCGGCGGCGATCGCTTCAGCTTCGGCATAGCCGGGCTCGCGAACATCGGTGGTGTCGAACATGCGGCCGACATTGTCGGGATAAGCACGGCGAATAGGAGCGCGGCCCTTGCGGCCCACAAGGTAGAACTCGACATCCTTGCCGGCTGCGCGAAGCTCGCTGGCTTTGGCGAGCGCGGCCCGAACGATGTTTGAGTTAAACGCACCGGCCAAGCCCTTATCGCTGTTCGCGACGACCAGCAGGTGGCGTTGATCCCCGCCGCTGCCGCGCAGCAGCTTGGGCGCGTTGTCCTGCCCGGCGACCTTGCTGGCGAGACTGGCCATAACCGCGGCCAACCGCTGTCCGTAAGGGCGCGCGGCCTCGGCCGCGGCCTGCGCCTTGCGCAGCTTCGCGGCAGCGACCATCTGCTTGGCCTTGGTGATCTTCTGGGTCGACTTGACCGAGTTGATCCGGCCCTTGAGTTCCTTCAGCGAGGCCACGGGGCTTCCTTAATCAGGCAAATTGCTTGGCGAATGCGTCGAGAGCGGCCTTGGTCTTTCCGCGAGCTTCGTCGCCGAACTCGCGACTATCGCGGATCAGCGTCAGCACGTCGGCATGCTCCGAGCGCATGAACGCCAGCATCTGACTCTCGTAGTCGGTCACCCGCTCCACCGGAACGGCGTCCAGGTAGCCGTTGGTGCCGGCGAAGATCGACACTGTCTGCTCTTCGAACGGCATAGGCGAGAACTGAGCCTGCTTGAGCAGCTCGGTCAGGCGCGCGCCGCGGTTGAGCAGGCGCTGGGTGGCCGCATCGAGGTCGGAACCGAACTGCGCGAATGCCGCCATCTCGCGGTACTGCGCCAGCTCGAGCTTGATCGATCCGGAGACCTTCTTCATCGCCTTGGTTTGCGCGGCACCACCGACGCGGCTGACCGAGAGACCCACGTTAATCGCGGGCCTGATGCCCTGGTAGAACAGGCCCGTTTCCAGGAAGATCTGTCCGTCGGTGATCGAAATCACGTTGGTCGGGATGTAGGCCGACACGTCGCCTGCCTGCGTCTCGATGATCGGCAGTGCGGTCAGTGAACCGGCGCCCATCGCAGCGTTCATCTTGGCCGCGCGCTCCAGGAGGCGGGAGTGAAGGTAGAACACGTCGCCCGGATAAGCTTCGCGGCCCGGCGGGCGGCGCAACAGCAGCGACATCTGACGATAGGCGACGGCCTGCTTGGAAAGGTCGTCGTACACGATCACCGCGTGCATGCCGTTGTCGCGGAAGAATTCGCCCATCGCGCAGCCGGTGTAGGGCGCAAGATACTGTAGCGGAGCCGGCTCCGAAGCGGTCGCGGCGACGACGATGGAGTATTCCATCGCGCCGTTCTCTTCGAGCTGGCGGACGATCTGGGCCACCGTCGAGCGCTTCTGGCCTACGGCAACGTAGATGCAGTAGAGCTTCTTGCCCTCGTCGTCGCCTTGGTTGGCGTCCTTCTGGTTGATGAAGGTATCGATCGCCACGGCGGTCTTGCCGGTCTGGCGGTCGCCGATGATGAGTTCGCGCTGGCCGCGGCCGATCGGTACGAGCGCGTCAATGGCCTTGAGGCCGGTCTGCACGGGTTCGTGCACCGACTGCCTCGGAATGATGCCCGGCGCCTTCACTTCGACGCGGCTGCGCTTCTCCGCAACGATCGGGCCCTTGCCGTCGATCGGGTTGCCGAGTGCGTCGACCACGCGCCCGAGCAGGCCCTTGCCCACGGGAACATCGACGATCGTGCCGGTGCGCTTGACGCTATCGCCTTCTTTGATCTCGGCGTCTGAGCCGAAGATCACGACACCGACGTTGTCGGCTTCGAGGTTGAGGGCCATGCCCTGAACACCATTGGCGAATTCGACCATCTCACCGGCCTGAACCTTGTCGAGGCCGTGGATGCGCGCAATGCCGTCGCCGACGGAAAGTACGGTGCCGACTTCCGAAACCTGAGCCTCGGTGCCGAAATTGGCGATCTGGTCGCGGATGACCTTGGAGATTTCTGCGGCGCGGATTTCCATTGCTAGCCTTTCATCGCTTGCGCGAGGGTAGTGAGACGCGAACGGATCGAGCTGTCGATGCGCTTCGAACCGATAGTAACGACGAGCCCGCCTAGCAGGTCGGGATCGACGTGAGTCTTGAGCTTGACGGTGCGGCCTTCGCGGACGCGGAGCTTCTGCTCGAGCGCGGAGAGCTGCCCATCGGTGAGCGGGTGAGCGCTGGCTACTTCCGCCGTCACTTCGCCGCGCTGTGAGGCTGCGATGGACTGAAACGCACGGATGATCGCCGGCAGCTCGGAGACGCGGCGGTTCTTCGCCAGTACGCCGAGGAAATTACGGGTCAGCTGTGACAGGGTCAGAGCGGAACCTAGCCCGTCAAACACTCTGCCCAGCGCTTCGCGACTAACTTCGGGGTTGCGGATCAGCGCCCGCAGCTCCGCCGATTCGCGCAACGCGCCGTTGAGCGTGTCGAGGTCTCCTTCGACTGCAGAGACGGTGCCCGCCTCGCTGGCGAGATCGAACAGGGCCGAGGCATAACGCCCTGCCAGGCTGGCCTGAATACCGGCGGAAAGCTCCACGCGCGAAGGTCCTCTTGGGTCCGGAGAACGGAAATGTTTAGCCTACCGAACGGGGACTTGCGGAAGCATCCCGGCGAGGCTGGCGGGCCACTAGCAAAGGGGGGAGAGGGATGCAACCCGCCGCCGCTGGCCCAATGCGACCACTCAGTCGGAAGCCTCCGAGCAAGCGTAAACCAGCCGCTCATTGGGCCGATCGGGAAGCAGGGACAGCACCGTGGCCTGAACCGCGCCAAACTCGCTCGCTTCCTGTTCGGCCACGCCGCAGGAAGGGGCCTGGAACTCGGCCCGAGCCGCACGCGCCCGCGACATGGCCACGGTACCGAGCAAGTATCGCTCCACCCGGTATTCTCGCGTCTGTGGGTCGAACCGGTTGACCGACACGGCCGCCTCGGTGTCCGGCACGAAGATTCGGGTCCACACCCCGTTGGCGAAGCCATATTGCGTGCGCCCGTTGACGCATCCGCCCGCGCCCCATTCAACGGGCACGTTCTGGGCCGCGGCGCCGGTAATGCGGCTGCGATCGGGCTGTAGCTCGCAGACCAACTTGCCTTGTGCAGCGGCGCGGAGCGGGCCGCTCGCTTCGGCGGCCATCTCCATGCGTAACCGCTCTTCTAGCCGGGTTTCGATGTCGTCGAGGCCGGGCCGGTTGACCCAGGCGACTCCCGCGCCAACCACCGCCAGGCCCGCCAGGGCGAAGCCGATGCGCGCTTGGCGCCGCAACTCGATGTGATGGGCGTGGAGGGCAAGGCCACTCGCGGCGAGAGCGGCAATCAGCAGAACCATCGACAGCGCCAGCCCGCTTTCGCGTTGAGCAAAGACGCCGAATTCCACTTCCCGTCGGGTTTCGTCGCGCCGCCGCGCCAATGCCTGTTCTTCGGCGGCGGCTTCGGCTTGCGCAGCGCGCTGGGCCCGCTCGGCACGTTCGCGTTCGGCGGCCTCCAGGTCTGCGAGGCTTCGGCAGGGACTGGCATTGACCGAGGGCGTGACATCGTTGGCACGCAGGAACGGCAGCAGTTCACGGGTGGAGACCGCAAAATAGAACTCGGCGTCCGCGCTTCCGCTTTCGGTGCCGAAGCTGTTGACGCCAATCACCCGGCCGCAGTCATCCAGCAGCGGGCCGCCGCTGCTGCCGCGCGCGATGGGCGCAGTATGGAGCAGCGAATCGAACTCACGCGTCGAGCGTCGGCCGCTGAGGAAACCGGTGCTCTTGACCGGCGGATGGGCGCGAAAGATGTCTCCGGAAGACAAGCCCTGCGCACGGTCGACGTTCATTGGATAGCCGACCGCCGTCACCGCCCCGCTGTCGCGCAGCGGATTGCCTGAAATCGTCAGCGCCGGCAGGTTCATGGGCGCGGTCGTGGCGATCAGCGCCAGGTCGTTGCGGCTACTTGTCGCGACGATTCGCCCGTAGACCGCATCGCCGCCCTCGGAAGGAACGATGCCGATGGCCAGACCGTCGTCCATACGCGCTTCGGCCACCACATGCGCATTGGTGACGAACCGCTCGTCCCCGACTGAAAAGCCGGTTCCGTGCGATATCGGGATCAGGCGATCGCCATCGATCTCGACGATGACGATGCGCACGACGCCGCGCGCCGCGGCATCGATATCCGCCGGATCCGCCTGCGCGATTCCCGGCGCCAGCAGCGCGAGCAACAGCACGAGCCTTCGCGCAGCGATCCAGATCCCGTCCAGCATGGCGGCGCTTTTCGCTGTCATTGGCTTTGAGCGCAAGCGGCGGGACGCGCGGAGGGCGCTGGCGCGGTAGCACTTCGCGCAGACGCTAATCCACTCTATCAAGAGTTGCCCATGACCGTGCCCACGATCACCGATGAGGAAGCCTGGTGCGCCGTCACGCGCCGTGACCGCAGCTATGATGGACGTTTCGTCACAGGCGTCCTTTCGACCGGTATTTACTGCCGGCCATCATGCGCCGCCCGTCACCCCGATCGACGCAACGTGCGCTTCTTCGCTGGGGGAGCGGAAGCGCGCGAGGCTGGATTGCGGCCGTGCCGGCGCTGCTTGCCCGACGAGGTCGCCCGCGACGAGCAGGCGGTGCTGCGCGCGATTAAGGCGATAAAGGCCGCCGAGACGCCGCTGCCGTTGGCGCAGCTCGCGAGTGCGGCCGGCTATTCACCGAGCCATTTCCAGCGCGTGTTCTCGCGGCTGACCGGCTTGTCACCAGCGGCTTATGCCCGCGCTTTGCGCGACGAGCGGGTGCGAAAGGCACTGACCGCCGGTGAAAGAGTGACCGACGCGATCTACGATGCCGGCTTCGAGAGTGCCTCTCGGTTCTACGATTCGATGCAGGGGAGGCTGGGCATGGCGCCTTCGGCGTGGGTGAGAGGCGGGGCGGGGGTCACGATCCGCTGGGCGGTGGTCGAAAGCTCGCTCGGGCCGATGCTCGTCGCAGCCACCGAGAAAGGCGTGTGCCGACTTTCCTTCGGGCGCGGGCGTGACGAGCTCGAACGGCTGTTTCCTAACGCCGAGCTTATCGAGGGCGGGAAGGAGTTTGCCGCGCTGCTGCAGCGCGTGATGTCTGCAGTGGAAGATCCGGCTACGGGGCGCGACATCCCGGTCGACGTGCGCGGCACCGCGTTCCAGGAACGGGTGTGGCAGGAACTGCGCAAGATTCCACCGG
>CAYTPY010000100.1:0-6767 GCA_964439725.1 uncultured Erythrobacter sp.
AGATAGCGGATGCCGAGATTGTCGGCCTCGGTTTCCTGGCGGCGCGAGTATTGCGCGGTGAGAAGCTGCGGCGCGGTCGAGAATATCTGCTGGCCGAGCTGCCCCAAACCGCTGTTGCCGAGCAGCACGCCCGAAAGAATCGAGCCGAGCGCGCCGAGCACGCTGTTGCGCGTCGCCTGCTGCTGCCGCGCGGCTGAGTGGCGCGCGGCGACGTGCCCGACTTCGTGTCCGAGCACGCCAGCCAATTCCGCCTCGTTGTTCATCAGCGATACGAGCTGCCGGGTGACGTAAACGTAGCCGCCCGGCACGGCGAACGCGTTATCGACCGAGCTATTGAGCAGCGTGACGTTGAAAGCGGACTGCGAGTTGGCGAGGCCGGACTGGACCGCGATATTCTTGCCCACTTGTTCGACATAGGACGCCTGCGGACCGGTCATGGCGCCGCCGAATTCACTGAGGAGCTGCTGGTGGTACTGCGCGCCTTGCTGGGCCTCCGCCGCCGAGATCGGCGCGCCCGCGGACTGCGCTGAAGCGGTATCGCCGACGGTCGCACAGCTCGCCAACGCACAAGCCGCCAAAGCACTCACGGCGAGCCGGCTGACGCGGAGAGTGGGAGAAACGGACATTACAGAAGCTCCTTCATTGCCTGCCACGGCAACCGACATCGCGGCGCGCCACTAGGCCTCGCCCGTCAAAACCGCTGCTTTTCGCCTGCGTTCCCGCTTAGGGTTGGCGGACAGACCCGCTGTGGGTCCGCCCGATCGCGAGAAACCGGTCTTCGCGCGAGCGTTGCAGCTCCTCGCGGTCGAGGCCGGAAAGCGCCTCCAACTCCTCGCCGATAGCCGCTCCCAACGCCAGCGCCGCGGCTTCCGGATCGCGATGCGCGCCGCCGGAGGGTTCCGGCACGATGCGGTCGACCACACCGAGTTCGGCGAGATCTTGCGCTGTCATCTTCATGGCTTCGGCGGCGAGCGGCGCCTTCTCGGCAGTCCGCCACAGGATCGAGGCGCAGCCTTCGGGCGAGATGACCGAATAGACCGCGTGCTCCATCATCAGCACTCGTTCGGCACTGGCGAGCGCCACGGCACCGCCGGAGCCCCCTTCCCCGACGATCGCGGCGACCATCGGCACCGGTAGCGCCAGACAGGCCTCGGTCGAGCGGGCGATGGCTTCGGCCTGGCCGCGTTCCTCGGCCTCGATCCCTGGAAAGGCCCCTGAGGTATCGACCAGAGTGACTACCGGCAGATTGAAGCGGCCGGCCATCTCCATCAGGCGCACCGCCTTGCGGTAGCCTTCCGGCTTGCCCATGCCGAAGTTGTGCTGAAGCCGGCTTTGCGTGTCGTGGCCTTTCTCGTGCCCGATCAGCATCACGCGGCGGCCGCCGAGACTCGCGAAACCGCCCATGATGGCGAGGTCGTCACCGAACAGACGGTCACCACCGAGCGGAATGAACTCGTCGAAGGCCATTGCCACGTAGTCGCGGAAGTGCGGACGCGACGGGTGACGCGCGACTTGCGTCTTTTGCCAGGGCGTGAGCGCGGCATAAGTCGCCAAGAGCAGCTCGGCGCTCTTCTGCTCGAGCCGCTCCAACTCGCCGGAGATATCGACGTCGCCGCCTTCTGATGCCGCCCGAAGCTCGGCGATACGGCTATCCAGTTCGGCGACCGGCTTTTCGAATTCGAGGTAAGAGATCATCGCCGTTCGCGATAGGGCGCAGGCCCGCCGCTCGCAAGAGGATGCCGCTCGTTGACCAGCGCGACGAGCCGCGCGGCATCGACATGCGTATAGATCTGCGTCGTCGCAATGTCCGCATGGCCTAGCAGGGTCTGCAGGACGCGCAGGTCGGCGCCGCCTTCGAGCAGGTGCGTGGCGAAAGCGTGCCGCAAGACGTGCGGGCTCACCTTGGCCGGATCGAGCCCGGCCCGCGCCGCCAGTTCTCTGACCAGCTGGAACAGGCGGACACGGGTGAGGTGCTTGCCCCGCGAAGGAAACAGGTAGCGCCCATCGAGCGGACGGACCGCGAGCCAGCGCGACAGCGCCTGCCGCGCCCGCCCCGATATCGGCACCATGCGTTGCTGCGAGCCCTTGCCGGTGACAGTGAGCAACGGCGCATCGCGCGGCACCGCGGCCAAGGGCAGCGACACCAGCTCGGTCGCGCGGAGGCCGGAGCCATAGAGCAACTCCAGCAGCGCCAGGAGACGGAGAGCCGGAGGCCGGTCGCCTTCGGCTTCGAGCTCGGCCCTGGCGAACAAGGATTCCACTTCGCTATGCGACAGTATCTTCGGCAGCGGCCGCCGCGGTGCGATGCGCGGCAGCGCGGACGACGGATCGTCCTTACGCAGACCCTCGTCGACCAAGAAGCCATAGAACTGCCGCAGCGCAGAGGCCTTGCGCGCTACCGTCGAAGGAGCGAATCCCGCCCAAGCCGGCCCAAGCTTCTGCAGTGCGCTACGGTCGGCGTCGGCAAGATCCCCGATCGCCTGCTCCGCTCCTTCGAGATCGCGCCGATAAGCGGAAAGGGTGTTGGCCGCCGCACCGCGCTCGGCCGAGAGCATGGCCAGAAAATCGTCGACCGTGCTCACATGCGCTCGGTTGGTCGGATGGCGGACGGACCGGAATTCCTCATGCCAGATGTCTGCCCGACCTCGGCCCGCTCTCGCAAGCGTTAGCGAAGGTGAAAACCGGTCAGGCCCGGACCACGGCTTCGGCGGCGATCATTCGCGCTTCGGCCTCGAGACCGACGGTATTGAGGGCACGAACGATGTGAAACAAGTGACGCGCGGTCATCTTGTCCCAACCGGAACCCTGCATGCCGAGCCCGGCCAGCAGCGCCACGAGCGTCGGATTGCCAAGCTCTGCCGCCCGATCGATCTGGCGGCTCCACGGACTCTCGCGCTCCAGCGTCACGCCGAGACGATCGGCGAGGCCGCTGGCCGTGCCCATGTCGAGCCGGTCGAGTCCCGCGAGTCCGGCAACGAGGAAGCGCGACTTGCGCTGGCTCGCGCTAGCATCTTCGCCGATGAAGTTCTGCACGGCTCCGCCACTCACCTGCGTGTCGCGCTCTGGCTGTGCCAGCACGAGCAGCGCCCAGGCTTCGCTGCCTTCCGGGACCGCCGAGCCCCAGCGCACGGCATTGCGGTCAAGCCCCGCCGCCAGCATCGAGCCGACGATCCGCGGCGCATCGTCGAGCAGATCCTCGCTGACCGGCAGGCGCGCTGCCGCATATGCCGTGAGCACCAGGCGGCCGTACCGTTCCTCGGCACTGCCGTTGTCCCACAGCTCGCGCAGGGCCGATAGCCGAGCGGAAAGATCGCGCGCGGCATAGGCTTCGCGCAAGGTGACGGCGCGTTCGCGCGCGTTGCCCTCGATCTCTTCGGTAAACAGCTGCGAGTAGAGGCCGATCATCGCTTCCGATGAGATTACGCCCCGCGCTGCCGCCCGGTCGGCCACCGCGATGCGCTGCGCCAGGGGAACGGCCGGAATGAGCGCGTCGCGGATGTCGTAAGCAAGGCCGGCATCGTCACGCAACTCTGCCGGTATTTCGACGCCGAGCGCGCGGGACAGGGCGAAGCGCCAAGGATTGAGTTCCTCGACATTGTTCCACTCGATGTTGACCGCACGGCGTCCTTCGCCCGCAGCACCGGCGAAACGCTGGGCCAGCAAGGCATCGATGCGCGGCGCTTCGCCATAATAGAGGATGCGCTGCAGTTCGCGCTCGGCCTGGCGCGGATCACCTGAATAAGCCGAGCAGATCGCGCGGGTCATCTTCCACTCGCCGTCGTCGAGCAGTGTGCTCCTGAGCTGGGCCACCGGGCACATGCCGAGAACGTCACCCGTGGCGAGGTAAGCGTCGAAAGCAGCGCGGGCGAGCGCCGTGTTGTAATTGGCGGAATCGATGTCCTGGACCAGCGCGCGCGCGGCCATGCCTTCGCCGAGCCGGTTGAGCAGTCCGGCCCGCAGCGCTGCGAAATCGACGGGGTCCATGCCGCGCGGCGCGTCGAGCCGGCTCGCCAGCGCCCGGCGCAGCAGGATATGGCCCCAGCGCGATACCAGCGTTCCGCGGTTCGCGGCGAGCGCGGCACGAATAAGCTGCGCCGGCTGATCGTCGATAGAGCCGACCGGAAATCCGCCTTCTGCCGGGCCAATCACCCCGACCTCGCGCACGGCGCGGCGCGCCGCAGGCGGGATGTCGAACTTGGGCTTGAGGCCGAAAAGCTCGTCCACCTCATCAGGGCTCATCCGCTCGATTTCGGCCAGGCTCGGGAAGTTCGACGGGAGAGTGACTTGCGGCACCGGCTCCGACACTTGCGGCAGCGGCTGGATGACAGGGACCGAAGTGCCCGGTGCGGGCGGAGTCACCGCCGGCGCTGGTGCCGGGGCTGCCGTCGGGCGAGGCGCAGGGGCCGGTGCGGGCGCCGGGGGCGGATCGCCAAACGTGTCCGGCAGAAGCGATTCCGGCGCTGCCAGCGCCAAGGTCGAAGTCAATGCCAGCGTGGCACCGGCCACGAGCAGGCCGCGCCTCATCGCACCGCCTCGGGCAATTCCACGGGCTGTTCGATCAACCGCTGCGGTTCCCGCCCGCCATCATACCAGGCAACCGCGAGAAACAGGATCAAGAGCGCCAGCAACGCCATCTGAATCTTCGTGAGGCGCATCGCCACGAACCGCAACCCTTCCGTAAACTTGCACGCGCGGTTAGCGCATCTATAGCGCATGCGGCAATGACCATCGGCACTTCCAGCCTCAGCGACAGCGAGATCCGCAGCCTGGCCGCCCGGCTCGGCCGGCCGGTGGTTCTGGTCGGGATGATGGGGGTCGGCAAGTCCACGATCGGTCGCAAGCTGGCGCAGCTGTTCCACTTGCCCTTCGCCGATGCCGACGACGAGATCGAAAAGGCCGCGCAGATGAGCGTGAGCGAGATCTTCGAACGATTTGGCGAGGAATACTTTCGCGACGGCGAGCGGCGGGTGATTGCTCGCTTGCTCGACAGCGGTCCGATGGTGGTGGCTACCGGTGGCGGCGCGTTCGCTCAGGAAGCGACGCGCGCGCTGATCTTGGAGCGCGGCATCACGGTCTGGCTCGACAGCGACGTGGCCACGCTGGTCGACCGGGTCAGCCGCAACGACAACCGGCCGCTGCTGCGCGGCGGCGATCCGGTGGAGATTGTCACTCGCCTCAAGGCGGAGCGCGAAAGCGCCTATGCCGAGGCCCCGATCAAGGTCATGAGCAATTCCGGTCCTCATTCGGAGACCGTCAACCGTATCCTGCAGGAGCTGGCCGCATGGCTGTGATCCCGGTGGCGCTAGCCGGCCGTTCTTACGAAGTGCGCGTCGGCAGCGGGCTGCTGGCCGATCTTGCCGCACAATGCGGGGCGCTGCTGCGCAAGACGCGCGTGCCGATCGTCACCGATGCCAACGTCGCGGCACATTGGCGGGACGCGGTCGAGACCTCGCTGACCGCCGCCGGGTTCGAACCGCGCTGGATGGTGCTCGATCCTGGCGAAGGCGCCAAGAGCTGGGCCGTGCTCGAACGGCTCGTGGACTGGCTGCTGGCCGAGGAAGTCGAACGCGGCGATCACGTACTGGCGCTGGGCGGCGGGGTGATCGGCGACTTGACCGGCTTTGCCGCCGCGATCCTCAAGCGGGGCTGCGGCTTCATCCAGCTGCCGACCACGCTGCTGGCGCAAGTCGATTCGAGCGTCGGCGGCAAGACTGCGATCAATACCTCCGCCGGCAAGAACCTGGTTGGGGCGTTCCATCAACCGAGCCTCGTGCTGGCCGACCTCGACGCGCTGACCACGCTCCAGGCGCGCGAAATGCGGGCCGGCTACGCGGAAGTCATCAAGTACGGCATCCTCGGCGACCGCGCATTCTTCGAATGGTGCGAGGCGAATGGTCCCAATGTTCTCGCTGGCCAAGCCGAGGCGCAGGAACACGCGGTTACCGAAAGCGTGAAAGCCAAGGCCCGGATCGTCGCCGAGGACGAGCGCGAGACCACCGGCGCCCGGGCGCTGCTCAACTTGGGACATACTTTCGGCCACGCGCTGGAGGCACAGACCGGCTTTTCCGAGCGGCTGCTCCACGGCGAGGCGGTCGCGCTGGGCATGGTGCTGGCGGCGCGCTACTCGGCGCGGCGCGGCTATATCGCCGACGCTGACGCCGAGCGCGTGGCAGCGGCGATCGGCGGCGCGGGCCTGCCGAGTAAGATTGCTGGGTTGGGCCTTAACTGCGGCGGCAGAGCGTTGGCAGCGCACATGCTCCACGACAAGAAGATGGACGCAGGCACCCTGCCCTTCGTGCTGCTGCGCGGCATCGGCGAGGCCTTTCTTGATAAGAGCGTACCGCTGGATGACGTGGCGGCGTTCATGGATGGGGAATTGCAGGCCGGATAGCGGTGAGAAGAGTGTCTCACGCAGCGGCGTGAGAACCGTAAACGCTACGCCGAAGCCACCAGCGACGGCTCAAGGTCGACTCTCGCGAAGTCGTCGAACAGCGCGTCGAACAGCAGCGCGCGGTGGCATTCGGCAGCGTTGCGTTCGTAGCACAGCAGTGCGACGCGCTTGGTCTCGGCGATCGCGCGTAGCTCGGCCATTGCGGCAAGCGCCTCGGGCAGCTCGAGTTGGCCGGCATAGACCCGCGCCAAGCCGGCGTGGTCGCCCCGCTGCGCCGCCGCCCGCCCCTCGGCGGGCGTACCCAGCGGCTTAAAGTGCCGGTACTCCATCCCCGCTTCCTCGACCGCTGCCTTGAGCGAACTCTTCGAGAACCCCG